>JBOGZB010000285.1:0-1949 GCA_050697175.1 Solirubrobacterales bacterium
GATCTCCTGGCCACGGTGCTCGAGGCCCAGGAGCGATCCGAGCCGGTCGAGGAGCGGCGATCTTGAGCGACGGACGCCTCGTGGACTGGGGGCTGGCGCGACGGATCGCGGTTCGCCTCGCCGGGACCGAACGGGAGGCGGGCGCCTTCGATCAGCCCGCCGTGGACGCCGCCTGCGCGGACGCGGTGGGTCTGGTGACCGCGTACACGCGCCTCGAGCCGCTGACTCCTCTGCCCGCGCCGCAGCTGATCGATCGAGCCGATTGGGCATGGGGCGGGATTCGAAGCCTGGAGGAGCTGTCGGGCGAGCTCGAGCGCCGAATCGCCGAGGGATTCAGCCTCCCTGGCCCGCTCGGGGGACTTGCGCGGTCGCTCGCCGGCGCGGCGATCGCAGCCGAGGCGGGAGCGGCGGTCGGCTACGGCGCCCGCAAGGTCCTGGGCCAGTACGACGTCGCACTGGCGGGCGCGGACCGCCCGGCGCGACTCGTCTTCGTGGGCCCGAACCTCCTCTCCGCGCACCACAAGCTCGGCGAGGATCCCGGCCTGTTCCTCCGCTGGATCGCGATCCACGAGATCACGCACTCGATCCAGTTCAGCGCCGTCCCGTGGCTTCGGCCCCACCTGTCGGGTTTGATCGGTCGGCTGATCGGCGGTGCGTCCGCCCGGCTCGACTCCGATTCGCTGCGAACTGCGGCCGGACGGCTTCTCCGCTCCGACCCGCGCAAGACGGTCCGCACCGTGATCGGCGGGGAGCTCCCGCGCCTGCTCGCGGGGCCCGAGCAGCGCGCCACGATGGACGCGCTCCAGGCTGTGATGTCGATCGTCGAGGGCCATGCCGAGCACGTCATGGACGCCGCCGGCGAAGCGCTCGAGCCCGGCTACGCACGCCTGCGGGGCCGGCTCGACGCGCATCGAGCCGATCGGAGCGGACTGGCCGATGTGATCGCGAAGCTGCTGGGGATGGAGCTCAAGATGCGCCAGTACAGGATCGGCAAGGCCTTTTGCGACGAGATCGCCTCCGAGGGAGGCATCGAGGCCCTGAACGAGGTCTGGCGCTCACCCGAGGCGCTGCCGCGCCTCGACGAGCTCGAGCGCCCGCTCGACTGGATGCATCGCGCCGCCGCATCGGCGCCGGCCTGACGGCCGCCGTGGATGCATCGCGCCGCCGGTTCGGCGCGGCCTGACGCGCCGGCCTGTAACCGCTTCGAGGGCCCGGGTTACAAACGTGTGTTCGGGTGCTAGACTCGAACATCCTTAGAGATAAGGAGATCAGAGAAAGAGGAACAACCCACCGAGGGGGTTCGAAGCAGAAATGCCAGTCAACGCCAATAACACTCGTAACACCCGGCCCAACAGCCGGTCCAACAGCCGGCCCAAGTCGGCCACGCCGTCGGAGAGCGACGGGATTCGTGAGGGGCTGAACAAGGCTCGCGAGGGCGGCGTCTCCTACGTCCGCCAGACCGCCGAGCGTTCGGTCGACGTACCGGTCGGTGTCGCGCTCGCGGTCACGGACCGCGTGTCGGACATCGTCGAGCCGTTCACCACCCGTCAGACCGCCAACCGGGAGCTGAAGTCGATTCGCACCCGCGCGGAGCGCGAGCTGAACAGGCTCGAGCGACGTGGCGCCACCGCGCGCCGCAAGACCAGGACCCGCGTCCGCCGGACCCGCAGGCAGGTCGAGCGGGAGCTGACCCGCCGGCGTCGCACCGTCGAGTCCAGCGTGAAGCAGAATCGCAGCAAGGCCGAAGACGGCATAAAGCGTGCTCAGAGCGTGGTTTCGGAGCGCGTCACGGCGCTGGTCTAGCCACTTAGCCCGATCCGTCCGGAGAGGGGACGGATGGGTAGAGCTGCCGGCGGGCAAGGCGCCGTCCCATGCGCCACGGGAGCTTCGCTCCCATTCCCGGCGGCAGAGAAGCAACCTCTCCTCCCCGGATCGACCGGCCCCAGGGC
>JBOGZB010000286.1:0-3625 GCA_050697175.1 Solirubrobacterales bacterium
GTCAACGCCCTGACGGCGTCCGACAAGGTGATCGTCCCCGTGCAGTGCGAATATCTCTCCATGAGGGGGCTGATCCAGCTCCAGAACACGCTCGAGATGATCCGCGAGAACCTGAACCCCAGAGTGCAGATCGAGGGCATCCTTCCGACCATGCTGGACTCGCGCACGGTTCATGCCAAGGAGGCGATCGAGATCCTCGAGGAGAACTTCGGCGAGCTCGTCTTCAAGTCTCGAATCCGCAAGGCGATCAAGTTCGCCGAAGCTCCGGTTCGCGGGGCGAGCGTGCTCAAGTACGACCCGAAGGGCAACGCCGCCAAGTCCTACCGTGACCTCGCCGAGGAGGTCCTGACCCATGGCGCGTCGTAAGCGGGCGAGCATGCGCGAGGGCCCCCTCGCGGATCTGTTCCGCTCGACGTCGCGCGAGGGCGGGGCCAAGGACGAGGCCGCCGAGCCTCCCACCGAGCAGCAGGCCGCCGGCCCTCCCGCCGACGAGGAACCCGAGGAGCTCGGCGACCGCGAAGACTCCTCCCGACCCGCGTTGCCCGAGCGGCCGCCTCCGGCCGCTCGCGAGCGGCAGGCCGAGCCCCCGGACCCCGAGCGGGTACGCGCCTACCGCGTCGAGGAGACGGCTCCCTCTCTTCCCGAGCCCAAGGAGCGGCTCAGCAAGATCTTCGCCGACGAGGCGCTCGACGTCGAGGGGCCCACCTACGGTCGTGACGAGCCAGGGCTCGGCGGCTATCACGGTCCTCCGCGCCCCCACCTTCCGGTGATCCGGGTGGTCGGGGTCGGCGGCGCCGGCGTCAACGCGATCAACCGGATGATCGAGGCCCAGATCCCGGGGGTCGAGTTCATGGCCATCAACACCGACCTCCAGTCGCTCCAGCAGTCCACCGCGGACGTGACCGTCCATCTCGGAAGCGGCGTCGCGAGGGGCCTCGGCACGGGGTCGAACCCCGAGCTGGGCTACCGTGCGGCGTTCGAGGAGCAGGACAAGATCAAGCGGCTGCTGAAGGGCTCGGACATGGTCTTCGTGACCGCCGGAGTCGGAGGCGGCACCGGCACCGGCGCGGCGCCCGTCATCGCCCGGCTGGCCCGGGACGTCGGAGCCCTGACGGTCGGCATCGTCACCAAGCCGTTCAGCTTCGAGGGGACCCGGCGCGCCAAGCAGGCCGAGGACGGGATCGAGGCTTTGAGCGCCGAGGTCGACACGTTGATCGTGGTGCCGAACGAGCGGCTGCTCTCGGTCCTCGCTCGCGAGACGAGCATGATCGAGGCCTTCCAGGTGGCCGATGACGTCCTTCGCCAGGGTGTCCAGGGGATCTCCGAGCTGATCACGCTGCCGGGGTTGATCAACCTCGACTTCGCCGACGTCCGCACGACCATGCGCGACGCGGGCCAGGCCCTGCTCGGGATCGGGATGGGCACCGGCGAGGCGCGTGCGATGGCCGCCGCCGAGCGGGCCGTCTCGTCGCCGCTGCTCGAGACGTCGGTCGACGGCGCGAGGTCGATTCTGCTCTCGATCACCGGCGGGCCCGACATGAGCCTGCTGGAGGTCTCGGAGGCGGCCAAGGTCGTTCAGGAGGCGGCGCATCCCGATGCCAACATCATCTTCGGCGCCAACATCGACGACACCCTGGACGATCAGGTCTGGGTGACCGTGATCGCGACCCGGTTCGACGGCCGCGGGCGTCGCGCCGACGGGAGCGCCCAGACCGAGCGACGAGCCGCCGGGACGACGACGGCCGCCGTCCGACGTCCGCCAGATCGCCGGGCGGGCACCGCCCCGAGCTTCGAGTCGCGGCCCCGGGACCTGTCGATCGACGTCCCTGAGTTCGTCCCGGGTCGTTAACGGGCGCCTGCAAACCGTCGCATCTCAGCGTCCTCGGCCGACCGTCTCGCTCACGTGCGTTGTCAGCACGCTCGCTTCGCCGCTCGGCCTGCGTCCCCTGAACTGGTCGGTTTTCGCCGCCCGTTCGGGTACCGGGTAACCCGTAGGCTGCCGCTATGAGCACGCGGGGTGCGGTGGCTGCCGGGCATCCGCTCACCGCGGAGGCGGGGGCCGCGATCCTGCGCGAGGGGGGGAATGCGGTGGATGCGGCGGTGGGCGCGGCGCTCACGTCGTTCGTCACCGAGAGCCCGCTGACCGGGCTCGGCGCCGGCGGCTTCATGCTCGTCCACGGGTCGTTCGGCAACGCGCTGCTCGACTTCTTCGTCGAGGTTCCGGGGCGGACCGTCGGACCTCGTCGGTCCGAGCTGGTTCCGACTCCGCTGCACTTCAGCGCCGACTCGTCGCAGGTCTTCAACGTCGGCGCTGCCTCGTGCGGGGTGCCGGGCACCGCGGCGGGCCTCGCCGAGGCACTCGATCGGCACGGAACCCTCCCGCTTGCTGAACTGGCCCGCGAGCCGGCCCGACTCGCGCGCGAGGGGGTGGCCCTGAACGCCCAGCAGGCCTACATCCTGCGGATCCTCGAGCCGATCCTCGTCGCCGAGCCCGAGCCACGGGCCGTGTACGCCCCGCACGGCCGGATCCTGGCCGAGGGCGACGTGTTCAGGTTCGCCGAGCTCGGCGATGCGCTGGAGCTCTACGGGGCCCAGGGCCCAGCGCCCTTCTACGAGGGCGAGATCGCGAGGCGGCTCTCCGAATGGGTGCTCGACCGCGGGGGGACGCTGGGGCCCGACGACCTTGCCGCCTACCGGCCGATCCCGCGCGAGCCGGTTCGCGCGGGCTACCGAGGTCGCGACGTGCTCACCAACGCGCCTCCCTCCTCGGGCGGGATCCTGATCGCGTTCGCGCTCGCGGTGCTCGAGCGGGCCGGATCATCGGACGTCGCGAGCGTCGTGGCGGCGATGGAGGAGGCGCAGGCCGCCCGCACGGAGGACTTCTTCAACGGCCTCTACACGGATGACCTGGCCGACCGGCTCCTGTCCGAGAACCGGATCGAGGGCGCTGCGGGGAGGGTTCGGGCGGGGATCCGGCCACCCGACCCCGTGGGCGAGTCGCCCGGGGATCTCCTGGGCTCGACGACGCACATCACCGCCGTCGATGCCGACGGGGGCTGCGCCTCGGTCACCTGCTCGAACGGAACCGGGTCCGGCCTGATCGTCCCCCAGACCGGCGTCCACCTGAACAACATGCTCGGCGAGGAGGACCTGAACCCACTCGGCTTCCACGTCACGCCGCCCGGAAGGAGGGTGCCGTCGATGATGTCCCCGACGCTGGTGCTCGCCGACGGCGAGCTCGAGGCCGGGCTCGGCAGTGGAGGGTCGAACCGGATCCGCTCGGCGGTGCTCCAGACGATGATCCGCCTGATCGCCGACGGGATGGGCGTCCAGGCCGCCGTCGAGGCCCCGCGGGTCCACTTCGAGGCGGGCACGGTCCAGGCCGAGCCGGGCATCGACCCGGCGGGAATCGACGAGCTCGTCCATCGCGGCTACGAGGTCGTCGGCTGGGAGGCGCCGAACCTGTTCTTCGGGGGGGTCCACGCGATCGGCCGGGACCCGCGAACCGGGGCGATCGAGGGCGGCGGTGACCCCCGCCGCGGCGGGGCCGTGGCGCTGGCCGGCTAAGCGTCCCTCGCCACGCCGTACATCCGGGGGAGCTCTTTGACGCCGCTCGCTTCACACC
>JBOGZB010000287.1:0-2040 GCA_050697175.1 Solirubrobacterales bacterium
GCCGGCGCCACGGCTTCCCGCCGCGCCGTACCAGGACGATGCGAGATGGATGTACGGCCGTCCGGTACACGACCACGTCCATCGGGTCCGCGTTGTCGGTGATCGCGACGTAGCCGCCGCTCATGATCGTCGGCGTCGTCCCGGATCCCGCGTCGACCTGGCTCGGCTTGACGATTCCGGAGTTCGGGTAGCCCGCCTTCCAGACGATCTGGGGCACGCCGGCGCCGGTCGCGCGGAACCGGTACATCCGCTTGTCCGAGGTGATGTAGACGCCGTTTCGGCCGACCGCGAAGGAGTTCTCGATCTCCTCCCCCAATCGCATCACGTGGATCGCGCCGGTCCGGCGGTTGAGCGTCCCGACCTTGCCGTTCTTCTTCGACACGAACCAGATCCGGCCCGAGAAGTCGGGAAGGGCCGAGGTGATCCGCTCGGTCGAGGCGTCGAGGACGCCGGTCAGGTCGTAGTCGCGCTGCTTGACGAGGCTCTGCCCGTTCGGGGACTCCGCGAGCGCGAAGATGTGATCCGTCTTGGTCGGCACCCAGATCTTGTCGTGGGCGCCCAGATAGAAGTATCCGCCGCCCGAGAAGTTCTGGTACGGCTTCGTGCCCGGCGGGTCGGGGGCGGTCGGAAGCGTGTAGGTCGCGATCGTGGCAAGGCTGTGCGGGTTGATGATCCGGACCTGCGGCGGCGCGACGAGCGACGGGCAGACGGTGACGATCCGCCCCCGGCTGTCGAAGGTCAGCGATCCGCACAGGGCTGGTGGCATGCTCTGGGAGCCGGCCACCAGCGACCTTCCGAGCGGCCCCGAGCGCTGATAGGCGTCCGTCATCCAGGTGTCGTCGTGGATGTTGTTGTCCGGGTTGGGCGCCATGAACGGGTTCCGTGGCGCGATCGTCGCCTGCGGGGTCGGGACGCCCTTCGAGGCGTGCCCGCGAAAGGCGGGCAGCGACGGCGGGGCCCCGGTCGAGGTGATCGGCGCGGCGGACGCCGACGTGGCGGAGAAGAGCAGCCAGACCAAAGCCGCGGCGCCGACCAGGCCGATCAGGATCCCGACCAGGAGCCTCAGCGGGCGCTCGCCGGACGGCTCGACCAAGGCCTCCGGACCGTCGGGCCGGAGGTCCGCGAGAAGGTCGCTCGCCGCCTCGGCGCCGGCTTCGGGAACGAGGACGTCGCGGGGGCCCGCCGCCAGGAAGTCGGGAACGTCGAATCCTCTTGTTCGGCGCTGCACGCTCGGGATCCCCTCCTCGAGCAGAATACCCTGGATCAGCTCGGCCTCGGCCAGGCTGCCGGCGCTGGCGACCCTGATCTGGCGGCCACCGGTGAACTGCGGCTTGACCTTTCGCGCCCGTTCGTGGGTCTCGGTGATCGGCTCCTCCTCGCCGCGGCCGACGTAGACGAGCGGCATCCCGCACTCGGCGCAGAAACGCTCCTCGAGCGTGTACTTGCGGGCGCAGCGAGGGCAGCCCAGCGGGCGGACCTCGGGGGCGCTCATCCCGATGCCCGCGCCTCGAGGGCCTCAGGCGACATCGAGCTCGGCCTCCTCGACGCCGCCGTCCCGGATCTCGAAGCCCTTCACCGAGGGGCTCGCCGGGTCCTCGAGCGAGCAGATCAGATACAGCGGGTCCGGCCAGTTGTCGGCCAGGTTGACGTCGGTCTGCGAGGGCTCGGGGGGCGTCTTCGTGTGGGAGTGGTAGATGGCCGCGAGCTCCTCGCCGCGCTCCTCGATCTCCATCATGATCCGGATCTGGTCCTGCGGGTCGATCGTGTACCGAAGGGGGCTCTCCTCGGCGTTCCGCGCCCTGTGCACCCGCGTCGCGTGGCCGTCGAGGCCCGCCACCATCCCGCAGCATTCGTTCGGCGCGTCCTCACGCGCGTGGGCGACGATCTCGTCGATGAGGTCCTGGGCGATTCGCACTCGCGAATCAGGCTAGCAACGCACAAACACGCCCGGCCATAGGATCCCGGCGCAGGACCGCCCGCGATCTTGCACTCGGGATCCTCAAGTGCTAGTGTGCTAGCGCAATGGCACAGTCCACGCAG
>JBOGZB010000288.1:0-2167 GCA_050697175.1 Solirubrobacterales bacterium
GTGCGGCACCCCGCAGCGCGACGCGATCGCCTCGCTGAGGACGCGAAACGCGGCCGGTGGCGCCGGCGCCGGCCTCGGGGCTCTGGCCTCGGCCCTCGAGCGCTCCCGACGGTTCGGCTCGCCGCTCGCCGACCAGCTCCACGAGCAGGCGATGTCGCTGCGCCGCGACGCCCGCCGCCGGATCGACGAGCGGGCGGCGAGGGCGGCGCCGAAGATCCAGCTCGTCGTCGCCCTGGTGCTGGTGCCGTCGGTGCTGCTGATGATCGGCGCGGCGCTGCTCGCCAACGCGGACTCGCTCCTCGGAACCCTCTGAGGCCCGCCCCGCTGCAACGCGGCTTGCAGCATCGGGGGCCCGGAAGGGGTCGTCTCCGAGCCGGCGTCCTTCCCCGCCTAGGCCTTGATCAAGCCGGTTTCGGCGATCGAGCGGGCCGGGTAGCAGTTCCGTCCGACGGATCGTGTCCCATTCCCGACCAGGTTTGTGTTGCAAAGTGGGGTCTTGTGGGATAGCGTGGCGATTCGATCTGACCCATGGACCGGGGTGGCGAGGTTCCTCCCACCTCGTCACTCCGGTCCGAACACTTAGGCGGCCAGGCCGCTCGCAAGATCACAGCATGCGGGCAAGAGAGGACCTCAAGGTTGGCGTTTCGCGGTCACTACGAGCACAGCCTCGACTCCAAGGACCGGCTCACGGTCCCGGCGAGATTTCGAGCCGCGCTCGCCGATGGAGTGGTTCTCTCCGCCGGCCTCGACCCCTGCGTCGAGATCTATCCGACCGCCGGCTTCGCGCAGTTCGAGGAGCAGGTGCTCGGCGAGCTCAACCCTCTGAGCCGCGCGGGGCGGATGATGAAGCGGCGCTTTCACGGTCGCTCGCACGACGAGTCGCTCGACTCGGCGGGAAGGGTTCGGCTCCCGAGGCACCTGGTGGGGCACGCCGACCTCGCCGAGGGCCCCTGCGTGGTGATCGGCGTCGCCGACCACCTCGAGATCTGGAACCCCGAGGCGTGGGCCGCCCACGACTCCGAGATCGATGCGACAGCAGCCGAGATCGCCGAGGAGCTGGCCGCCGGCCCGAAGGGCTGAGGAGCGGCGAGGGCGATCCGGGATGGCCACACTGACTCACATGCGCACCGATCACCTCCCAGTCCTGGCCCCCGAGCTGACCGGCGTCCTCGGTCCGGGTGCCGGGGAGACCGCGGTCGACTGCACCTTCGGCGGCGGCGGCCACGCGCGATTGGTCGCCGAGCGGCTGGGCCCTTCGGGGACGCTCATCTGCATCGACCGCGACCCCGCGGCCGAGGGGCGCTTCGACGAGCTCGCTCGGGACCTGGACTGCGAGCTTCGGCTGATCCGATCCGACTTCGCGACCGCGCTCGAGCTGCTCGGCGCCGAGCGGGTCCGGGCGGACATGGTCTACATGGACCTCGGGATCTCGTCGATCCAGCTCGACGCGCTGGAGCGGGGCTTCTCCTACACCTACGACGCGCCGCTTGACATGCGGATGGACACCGACCAGCCGCGCAGCGCCGCCGACCTGCTGAACGAGTGGCCCGAGGGGCGCCTCGCCGAGGTGATCCGGGAGCACGGCGAGGAGCGCCACGCTCGCTCGATCGCCGCCGAGATCGCCCGCCGGCGCCCGCTCGAGACCACCGCCGAGCTGGTCGAGGCGATCAGGGCGGCGGTCCCGCCGGCCTACCGGTTCGGCCGCGGCCACCCCGCGAAGCGCACCTTCCAGGCGATCCGGATCGCGGTCAACGACGAGCTCGACCAGCTCGACGAGGCTCTCCCGGCCGCGTGGAGCCTGCTCCGCGACGGCGGGCGCTTCGCCGCGATCTCCTTTCAGTCGCTCGAGGACCGCCGCGTCAAGCGGTTTCTCCGAGACCTGGCGCGCGGCTGCACGTGCCCGCCGGAGCTCCCGGAATGCCGCTGCGGGGGACGGCCGGAGGCGGAGCTGATCACGCGGCGAGCGCTCTCGGCCACCCCGGAGGAGATCGAGCGAAACCCGCGCTCGCACTCGGCCCGCCTGCGGGCGGCGCGCAAGCTGACCAGGGATGGCGGCCCCGGCGGCGAACCAGGGGTCACCTGATGGCGGCTCGAGCTGCAACCGCCGCCCGTCCCGCCGCCAAGACCGCGCCGGTGCGGCGCGCCCGACCCGCGACCCAGCCGGCGC
>JBOGZB010000289.1:0-15446 GCA_050697175.1 Solirubrobacterales bacterium
CGCCAAACGCCTCCCACTTCTCCCGCGAGTCCCAGATCTCGCTAACACGGATGCCGCCGTCCACGAGGAAGGCGATGTGGTACTCCATCCCATCCGGGGGGAAGTCGCCGCCATCCCCTTCCAAGCGGCGGATGGTTTCGTCGTACTTAGCTGCGGGTGGTGCCGACGGCGGGGCGAACCGGACAACGATGCTCATCAGTCAGTCCTCCTTGCTTGGGGTCGAGCCGACCCTATCCGACTCACGTCTCCGCTCCTTAAAAGAGCCGAGCCACATGCTCCTTGCGACCTGCTCGTAGCCACGCCGGATCAAATCCACGTTCTCCTGCGACATCCCTGCTCCCGCAGCCCGGCGGCTTCGAAGGCCTAAGGCAGCGTGATGTTGAACGTGTCGATCGTATTAGGTCCCGGCGACTTCGAACTGAAGGTTCCGGTCGCTCCTTCGTACTTGTCCGTCCCGCCGACGATTGCGCCTGTCACGTCCTGGCCGATCTCGTCGCCGCCTGCGATGAGCGCCAACTGGCCGTCCGGCGCATCCGCCGTACCAGTGCACGTCCCACTGAGCACCGGCTCCGAGCTGGCGGGCCGCGTGGCTATGCAGACCGCGTTGATCTCCCCAACTGTGTCGTGCGAGGAGTCCTGCAACGGGATGGAGAGGGCGAACCCGCTGCCCGGAGGCTCGTGCCCTTGGGCATCGGCATTCCCGATCGGGGCAAAGTGCGATCCCTTGTCCACCTCGGTGAGGGTCAGTGTCTCCTCGCTGCCAGTCGTCTCGTCTGTGCATCCGGCGAGCACCATCGCCGCTGCTATCGCCGACATGGATATCGAGCCACAACGCACCATCATCACCACTCCCCTAGGACGAGTTCTGTTGGTGCAGTCCTATCCGATGTGGCCCGACCATGCAAGTCGGGCCGGGATCCGGCGGAAGGCGTCGGGGCTGACCTCCACGTCTCCTGCGACGTCGCCGCGCACGCAGTATCTCGCGATAGCCGACCGCCAGAGCCACCGCTCCCAGGAATCGGGCTTCGCGAATCTTCGCCCGGCTGGTCCCGGCCGGCCCTGTTAGGGTCGGGCGGGTGAGCAGGGGATCGCGTCTGAGTCGGGGTACGGCACGTTGCGCCGGTCTCGTGGTGCTCGCCCTCGTGTTGGCGGCAGTCCTGCCCGGCCTCGCCTCGGCCGGGCAGGGGACCGTCTGGCTGTGCAAGCCGGGGCTCAAGCACAACCCCTGTGACCCGGGCCTGGACACCACCAGGCTCTCCAACAACGGGAAGGCCGCTCTCGGCGAGTACACCCCGGGCAGGCCACAGAAGCCCAAGGTCGACTGCTTCTACCTCTACCCGACCGTCAGCGACGACGAAAGCGACAACTCCGACCTCTCGATCGACCCGGAGGAACGCTCGATCGCCCTCTACCAGGCGGCTCGCTACTCGCAGGTGTGCCGCGTATTTGCGCCGATGTACCGGCAGATCACGCTCACGCGGCTCTTGAACGGCCCGGACACCATCACGCCGAAGATGCAGAGGATCGCCTACCGCAGCGCCCTCTCCGGCTGGCACGACTACCTGAAGAACTACAACCACGACCGGCCGTTCGTGCTGATCGGCCACTCACAGGGGAGCTTCACGCTCCGCCGGCTGATCGGCGACGAGATCGACGGGCGCCCCGCGCTTCGAAATCGGCTGATCTCGGCGGTCCTGCTCGGCGGCAACGTCCTGGTCAAGAAGAACGGCAAGCCGGGGGGCGACTTCCAGAACATCCCACCCTGCACGACCCAGTCCCAGCTTCATTGCGTCGTCGCCTTCTCGACCTTCAACGAGCGGGTGCCCCAGGACGCGGTCTTCGGTCGCAACAACGGGTTGCTCGGCGGCCCGATCGATCCGACCCTGAAGGTTCTGTGCGCCTACCCGGGCAGCCGGCAGCTGAAGACGATCGTCCCGACCGAGCCCTTCGCGCCGCAGACGACGATCGGGGTCGCCACGAGCCTCGTCGGCTTCCCAAAGCCGAACGCCACGACCACCTGGGCCGAGTACGACCACGCCTACACCGGGGCCTGCTCGAGCGCCATCGGGGCGAACGTCCTCCACATCTCCGGCAACCGCGGCGCCCCGCACCTGAACTCCCTGCCCGACGCGACCTGGGGACTTCATTTGACCGACGCGAACATCGCGCTCGGCAACCTCGTGCACGCGGTGCAAGGCCAGATCGACACGTACTTTCAGCCGACGCCCGGCTGGGAGGGCTTCGTCACGAACCCCGAGTCGGGATGCAAGGCGAGAGTTCAGGTCCCGTATCTCGACCAGGGGCGCGTGACCGCGTACACCCAGGTCGCCTGCCCTCGCAAGACCGAGCTGACGATCCGCTCGCGGCTTCGCTCCGACCACCCGTCCGGCGATCTCACCGTCGACCAGAAGGGGTGCATCAGGGGCTGCACCTTCACGGCGCCGAAGGGCGATCGGTTCTTCCGCCTCGCCTGCCCGAAGACCCCGAGCGGGCGCCAGCAACAGCGCTACCACTCCGACATCGTTCTCTATCCGGGCACGAACGCCGAAGCGGCGACCGAGGAGCGATCGCGGGGCATCTCCCTGTCGTCCTCGTGCGCGGACTGAGGACTCCAGAGCGAGCATCCCGTGATCGACTTCACAATCGAAACGCGGATCGGACGCCCGCCCGAAGTGGTCTTCGACCAGATCAGCGATCCGGCCAAGCTTCACACCTGGCAGACCAACACCGTCTCCGCCGTCCAGGAGGGCGACGGCCAGATGGGAGTCGGGACCCGGCTGCGAGAGGTCCATCGCATGCCGGGCGGAAAGAAGGCGGAATCGGTCGTTGAGATCGCCGAGTTCGAGCCGAACCGGACACTCGCGCTGCGGGTCGTAGAGGGGACTCCGATCCATGGCCGGATCACGCTCGAGCCGGACGGCGGCGGCACGCTCCTGCGGTTTCGCGCGTACGGACAGCTCACCGGACTGATGCGCGCCCTCCAACCGCTGCTCGCCCTGGGACTGCGGCGCCAGTTCGCCGGCTACTGCGACACGCTCAAGTCAAAGCTCGAGAACGACCCTCTCTGACCACCCGCGCTATCTCGTCCCACGCCAGGTGAGCCATGCGAAAAGGCCCTGCACCGGCAGTCGCGCGTACAGAAGCGCCGGCTTGATGCGGGGGAACCGCTCGGGCCGCAGCGCCATGTGGACGTTGGCCCAGTAGACCGCGAGAAGCGTCGCCATCAACCACCAGCGGGCGGCCGGGCGCGTGCGTTCGGGAAGCACTGCGAGCCCGCCGACCAGCTCGGCCATCCCCGAGGCCACGTTGACCTCGCTCCTCCGGGATTCGAACGGCGGCGGCACGATCGCCTCGTAGAACTTCGGAGCCCTGAAGTGGTTGAGGCCGTTCGCGATCCAGAATGCCGCGGCGGCGTATCGCCATCTGCGTGACCCAGCCATCGGCGAGAAGCCTAGACCTGGCCGTCAGGGCTCGCTTGGCTCGAGGCACGCGGTGGCGAGTCGGTCGCAACGACCCCGGTAGATTCGGTCGGCGTGAAGATCAGGGTGATCGAACCGGCCGGCGCCGCCGCCGAGCCGATGCCGGACGAGTTCTCGCGGTCGCGTGTGCGGCGATCACTGCTGGCGCTGGGAGCGTTGGCGGCGGCCCTGATCGCTGTTCTCGCGCTGGCGCCGGACCTCGGCTCGCTCCGCGCGGACTTCGCCGGAGCCGAGCCCGGCTGGCTGGCTCTGGCCGCCGTGCTCGAGGTGCTCTCATGCGCCTCGTATGTTCTCGTCTTTCGCTACGTCTTCTGCCAGCGCATGCGCTGGAGGACCAGCGCCGAGATCGGGCTCTCGGAGTGCGCGGCGAACTCACTCCTCTCGGTGGGGGGAGCCGGCGGCCTGGCTCTCGGCGCCTGGATTTTGCGCCGCGGTGGCGTGCCGGGCGGCGAGATCGCCCGCCGCACGGTCGCCTTCTTTCTCCTCACGAGCCTGGCCAACGTCGGCTTCCTTGCGCTCGCCGGCGCCGCTCTTGCAACCCGGGTCCTGAGCGGGCCGTCCAACGTCCTGCTCGGCATCGTCCCCGCGATGGTCGGAGCCGGCGCGGTGCTGCTGGGTTTGGCGGCCCGGCCGGCGGGACAGGCTCTCGCGGCGCGGACGCGGCGCCAGAAGGTGGAGGTGACCATGAAGGCGCTGACCGAGGGAGTTGACGAGGCCGTGACGTTGCTGCGCTCGCGCGAGCCGGCGATCGCGGTGGGATCGGCCGGCTACATGCTCTTCGACATCGCCGTGCTCGCGGTGTGCTTTCCGGCCTTCGGCAACCCGCTGCCGCCGGTCGCCGTCCTGCTTCTTGCCTACATCATCGGGCAGCTCGGCGCCCTGGTGCCGCTTCCGGGGGGAATCGGCGGACTCGACCTCGGCCTGATCGGCGCCCTCGCCCTGTACGGGGTCGATGCGACGGACGCAGCGGTTGCGGTGATCGCCTATCGCGGACTGCTGCTGGCCGTGCCGGCCGCCATCGGGCTGCCCGCACTGGCCTCGCTTCACCGTCGGATGCGCCGCGAGCAAAGCGACATCGCGGCCTGCGTGCCGGGCCAGGAGGTCGAGGTTCTCGGCGGGGGGCGGATCCGGGCGCCGCAGCTCTCGAGCGCGGCGAAATAGCGTCGAGCCCTAGATCGTCTTGACGACGAAGACCGAGCATGGCGCCGTGTGGGTGATCGTGTTCGGCACGCTGCCGAGCACGCGGCGATGCATGCCCTTGTTCCCGATCACCAGGAGGTCCGCCTCGCAATTGGCGGCGAGGCGCACGAGCACGTCGGCGGGGTCGCCCTCCTCGAGCATCGTGGTGCACTCGATGCCCTCGCGCTGGAGGTTCTCCTGGGTCCTGGTGAGGATCTCCTTGACCCGCGCCGCCGGGTTCAAGGCCCACTGGACCTCCACCGCTTCCCCAGGGTCCGGAGGCACACCTCCGGGGCCCTCGAACGCGCTGACCAGGACCAGCTTCGCGTCGAAACGACGCGCGATCTCCGCCGCCGCTTCGACCGCCTCGCCGGCCGTCGGCGAGCCGTCAGTTCCAACGGCGACCGTCGAGATCATTCTCGCTCCCCTCCCCACCTTCTCCGGGTTCGGCGCGAACGTACCACGGGGCCGACGGCCAGTCAACGGATCGGATTCCAGTAGCGCCGCCGCGCTACCGATAGGCTGACCAGCGAGCAGCCGATCCCAATTCGAGACCCGATGTCCGCGCGTCCAACCAACCTCGACGAGCTCCAGGTCACCGAGCGCGAGTTGTGGCCCGACGGGCCGCCGCATGAGCTGTTCAGGGAGCTTCGGTCCAGCTGCCCGGTCCACTGGACGGCCCGGATCAGCGAGTACCCCGACGAGGCGGGCTACTGGTCGGTGACCAGAGCCGATGACGTGCATGCGGTGACCCGCGACTGGGAGACGTACTCGTCCGAGCTCGGCGGGATCACGGCGCTGACCGACACGATCCTTCCCCTCGAGCTCGTCAGGGCGATGTTCATCGGGATGGACCCGCCGAAGCACGACCGGCTCAAGATGCTCTTCCAGCGCGGATTCACGCCGAAGCGGATCGCCGAGCACGAGGACGCGATCCGGGCGATCGCCACCGGCGTCCTCGAGAGGCTGGCGGAGAGCGAGACGTGTGACCTGGTCACGGACGTGGCGCAGCCGGTCGTCTCGCGCGTGATCGGCAGCTTCATGGGAATACCTCCCGCGGACGATGCGATCTGGGCCAGGCTGATGAACTCGACGCTCGGCGCCAGCGACCCGGACCTGAACCCGGAGGGAACGGATGCCGTGATGGAGCGCGACGTGCCGGAGATCTTCGAGCGCTGCGGCCGGATGATCGCCGAGCGCCGCGAATCCCCGACCGACGATCTGACCAGCGTCCTGGTCCACGCGGACGTGGATGGCGAGCGGCTCGAAGAGCACGAGATCGTGATGGGGTTCTTCCTCCTCGTCGCGGCGGGCAACGACAGCACTAAGGCCACCTACTGCAGCGGGATGCGGGCGCTGATCGAGAACCCTGATCAGCGCCGACTACTGCTGGACGATCCCGCCCTGATCAGTGGCGCCGTCGAGGAGTCGCTTCGGATGTTCCCCGCCTTTGCCCACTTTCGCCGTACCGCGACCCGTGACACCGAGCTCGGCGGGCAGCGGATTCGCAAGGGCGAGAAGGTGGTCATGTGGTACGTGTCCTCCAACCGCGACGAGTCGCGCTTCGAGGACCCCGACCGCTTCGACGTCACCCGGAACGCCGATCACCAGGCCTTCGGCGCCGGCGGGCGCCACTTCTGCCTCGGCGCCGCGCTCGCCCGCCTCGAGCTGAGGATCATGCTCGAGGAGACGCTGGCGCGGTTTCCCGCCATGGAGCTTGCGGGCTCGCCCGAGTTCGCCGAGTCGCCGTTCATCAACCAGCTCAAGACGCTGCCGGTCAGGCTTCGGCCCTGACGCCGCTGCTCAGAAGGGCGTGATCAGCTTCGAGCGCCGCTCGCAGGCGACGTAGCGGTCGTTGCCTGCGCCGCCCCGGCAGTTGTCGAACGCCGGGCCGCCATTCAGGAGCTCTTTGGCGGGACCGCCGTTGAGCGTGTCGTCGCCCCCTCCCACGACCTTCCCCTGCGGCTTCTTTGCGAAGTTGTCGCCGTACATCTTGTTGGCGCCCGCCAGCCCCTTGAGGTCGTCGGCGCCTGAGCCCTCGGCCAGGCCGGTGACCGTGTAGCTGTCGCCGACCATCACGTCCGTGGACGGGCCGCCGTTCAGGGCCGGCTGGTGGGCCTCCCCGGTGTCGCGCTTGCCGGCTTTGCTCTTGGCGCATATCGGGTCGTTTCTGCCCTTCGCGCACCCGTCGTCTCCGCCGCCGGTCGCGTGCCCGGCGCGCGAATAGCTGTCGCCGATCAACAAGTCCTTGCCCGTGGAGCCCTCGAAGTGATCGCGCCCTCCGCCCGCGGCGGTGCCCTTGCCGTCGACGGCGCTGTCGCCGATCATGGTGTCGTTGCCCGTCTGGCCGCGAAGCACGTCGTCGCCGGCGCCACTCGCGTTTCCGCGCTTCGAGTAGTTGTCGCCGATCTGGCGGTCGCTTCCGAACTCACCCTCGAGGTCGTCGTTTCGGCCGGCCCCTTCGCGTTTCCGGACACCTTCGCGTCATCTCCGATCAAGAGGTCGGACTTGTAGCCGCCCCTGATGAAGTCGTTGCCGGGCCCCCCGATCAGGATGCTCGAGCCGTCGGCGGCGGGGGAGTTCGGTTGGTTGCCGACCAGGATCCGATCGTTACCGCGGCCGCCACAGATGATGTCGGGCCCGCCGTTTCCGACGATCTTGTTCTTGCCGCCGAGGCCGACGATCACGTCCCGATGGGACGTTCCGACGATCTTGCCGTGGCCCGTCTTGGTCGCCGCCTTGCCGAAGCAGGTGTGCGCTTGGCGGCCGCAGGGGCCGGAGCGACGGCGACGGCGAGCGCGCCCGCAAGGACGATCAGCGAGGCGCGCCATCGCGATCCCGGGGTCGGCACGGTGCCGACACTAGTCTCAGCGGCGGTCGGATCTCAGTCGGCACGCGGGCTCGAGCGAGCCCGATACGGGCTGGACCGAGGGCCGGCTAGGGCAGGCGCTCGAAGGCGCCGATGTCCGGGTCCAGCGAGCGGCTTCGGCCGCGCTGATCGGCCAGCGGCTCGCGCTGGTCGTTGGCGTTGCCGATCGCAGGGCTGTCTCGCCGAAGCGCCATCGTCTTGGTCGGACCGCCGTTGTCCTTCAGCGAGCCGAGCCTCGGATTCGGCCCGACCATCGCCGGCCCGGCGAAGCCCTTGCAGCCATCCATCGTGCTGAGCAGGTTGCCGCCGAACGAGTCGAACGCTCCATGGCAGTCGTTGGGCGTCGTGTCGGACTGATTCAGCGCGACGATCGAGTTGACCACCGAGAAGCTGCCTCCCCTCGATGCAAGGCCTCCCCCCAGGGCGCGATGGCCGAGCAGATCGTCGACGTTTCGCACCACGGTGACCGAGTTCAGCATCACGTGGCCACCGACGGCCGACGATTGGATCCCGCCGCCCGTCTGGTCGGCTCGATTTCGGGTCACGGTCGAGTTGAAGACGGCGAGCCTCGACCCCGACTGAAAGACGCCCCCGCCGGAGCGGTGGGCCGCGTTGTGGTCGATCGTGCTCTCCGCGATCCGGCCCTTGGCACCCAGGACGTAGACGCCGCCGGCGTCGGTGCGGGCGACGTTGCCCGCCACCGTGGCCTTGCTGATTCGAAACGCGTCGGCACGGACGACCACGCCCCCGCCCGCGTCGCCGGCCCGGTTGGCAGTCACCTGGCTGCGAATGATCAGGACGGACCCGTGGCGCGTGTAGATCCCGCCGCCCAGTCCGGTGTCGGCCTCGTTCTCACGCACGCGGGTTCGCATCAGGGTCAGCGGTGCGGCGGCGAAGATCCCGCCTCCCGCGTCGGCCCGGTTCGCGACCACGGCGCTTCGAATCATCCGCAGCGGGGCGCGAGTGGCGACCCCGCCCCCAGCGGCGCTCGCCGAGTGCCCGGCGCCGTGCTGTGCGGGCGACGCGTCGAGGGCGGCGTCACCGCCGGTCAGCGTGATTCGGGCAAGCTTGGTCGGGGCCCCGTGGTGGATGTCGAGAACGCGGCCCAGCCCGCCCGCATCTATCACGGCCCTTCCCCCCAGTCCGTGACGAATGGTGATCGGCCCGGTCACGTCGAGATCCCCGCGGCCGACGCCGTTCTGGCCGACGCGCCCGTCGCGGCGTGAAAGCTCATAACGGGGGGCGCGGTCCGGCAGCACGACCACGTCTCGCCCCCGGTGCCTGTTCGCGGCCCGGATCGCTTCGCGAAGCGAGCACTGGTGGTGCTTGCACTTCCCGGGGGGCGGGTCGTCGTGCCGCGAGACCCTGAAAGTCTTGGCGCTCGCGCCGGTGGCGGCCAGGGTGCTGACGAGCACGGCCGCGGCGACCGTCAACGGCACCAGCCAGACAAGCGCTCGCGACCTCGTGATCCCCGCCACAATCAGACAACGAACGCGCGGTCGCGCGCCTTTCACCGGCCCACTTTGCGCCAGAGATCGTGCGGTTCATCATTTGCCGAGACCTGCGGGTGACGCTGAGCGGCGGCTAGGCCGAGCCGGCAGCGGGCTGGTTCGACGACTCCGGTATCGGCGTGACCAGGATCGCGCCCTCTCCGGTGACGTAGGCCTCCTCCCCGTGCTGGACCACGTCCATGCCGAGTGCCTCCTCGCGCTCGGTCGCCCGGAGCGGCATTGCCATCCCGATGATCCTAAGGAGCAGGTATTAGCTGCTCGTCATGTTGCGCCCCCGCACCCGGTGTATCGACCCCGGCGGCGCCGACCAGCGCCATGGACCCCGTCACTCCCCGACTGGGGTGACGGCCCCGAGGTCGGTCTCACCGGTGCGGATGCAGACCGCCTGCTCGAGGGGTACGACGAAGATCTTGCCGTCACCCACCTCGCCGGTGCGCGCGCCGTCGCACAGCGCTTCGATGGTGGGCTGCACGAACGGATCCGAGACCGCGAATCGCGATTACGAGCTTCAGCGCTTCCCCCTCTCGGACGCGGCATCAGGCTAGCGTCGGGTCGTGGACGCCTCCTCAGGGATAGGGGAACCGGCGCATCTGATGACACCCAGCCCGGGGGCCAATCAGGAAGCGTCCGCCGCGCTCACGGGCCCTTGCCGTCGACGTCGAGGCTGAAGGGATCAAAGACGTGCGGGACGAAAGCCTGGTCGACGCGCTTGCCGCCCAACGTCGCCCGGCCGATGCTCCCGTAGACCTTGCCGACCGCGGGCTGGTTGGTCCAATAGACGTGCTTGCGGTCAACTGCGATGCCGCTCGGCGAGCTGACCCCGGTGTTGAAGGTGGCGCCCTTGATGAACGAGTTTCGGACGCTCGACTCCGAACCGTCGATCTTGGCGCGGCCGATCGTCGTCCCGCGGAAGTTCACCGCCGGCTCGCTGTTCGTCCAATAGACGTGGCCACCATTCACGGCGACCGCGCACGGCGCACGGCCACTTCCCACGTCGAGCCATCTGTGGTTCGCGTGCCCGACGTCGATCGGCGCCCGCGCGATGTAATGGGACTCGCTCCAGTAGACATGCTTGGCGTCGACGTCGAATCCACAGACGTAGCTCCCGGCGCCGGGTTCCGTGTAGGCGCCGGACGGGTTCGACTTCGGCGCGCGGTCGATCGCCTCGGTGCCCGGCGAGCAGGTGCTCTTGAGCCAGAACAGATCGTCGGCCGTCGCCCGAACCCCGAAGACGCCGCAGTACGTGGCGGCGTTTCGGTAGGCATGGTTGACCTTCCTGCCGCCGATCGTCGCGCGACCGATCGTTGCCATCGTCGGGTTGCTGCCCGACTCGCCCCAGAAGACGTGCTTGCCGTCGCTGGCGACCCCCGCGCCGTAGTAGATCCCCTTGACGAGCCCCGGCTTGACGTTGCTGCCGTCGAGGTTCGCGCGCCCGACCTTGCTGTCGTTGCTGTCATAGCTCGACCAGTACACGT
Organism: Solirubrobacterales bacterium; assembly: GCA_050697175.1. GTDB lineage: Bacteria > Actinomycetota > Thermoleophilia > Solirubrobacterales > 70-9 > AC-56. The sequence continues at coordinate 10,514 of JBOGZB010000289.1, forward strand.
AGGCGCTCGCGCCGGCTGCGGCGATCAGGAGGCTCGAGGTCGCGATCAGCATTCCCCCCGCCGCGATCAGCCGCCGGCGGATCCGCCCATCGGCGGCGAGCGCGCTCCCGTCGCGAGGCCTGGCCATGGACGCAGAATAGCCCGCGACCCGCTAGTCGCCCTCGTCGACCCGTCGCAGCGCCGCGACCTTCGCATCCGCCGACACCGACGCGACCTCCTCGGGAACCGCGTCCAGCTCGACCCGGCGGATCAGCGCCGGGTCGCCTCCGAGCGGCTTGAAGAAGTTGTCGTAGTGGGTCGGAACGACGATCCGCGGGTCGAGCCGGGGGATGATCCGCTCCCAGTAGCGCGGGGTGACGCTTCGGCCGGCGACGCCCGCCAGGAACACGTCGACCGGATCGCCGTCGAGCTCGTCGTCGTCCAGGTTGGCGCTTCCCTGGTGATAGAGCGTGATCCCGGCGACCTCGATCCGGATCCCCCAGACCTGGCCGCACCGGTAGGCGCCGGGGGACAGCCCGTCGAGGTGCTCGCAGGTCAGCTCGCCGTCGAACGGGACCCGGCGGCCGAGCAGGAGCTTGGAGTGCAGGCTCGGGACGAAGGTGGCGACGAAGGGGCCGAGCTCATAGGGGCGATGGGGAACGACCTCGACCGCGAGGTCGGCGAGCGAATGAAGCCCCATGAGGCGAACGAGCGAGGCCGAGCCGTACGCCTTGGCGCCGTAGCGCCTCGATATCGCGGGAGCGTCGACCGCGTGGTCGAAGTGGGTGTGGCCGACGAGCACCCCCGCAACCGGGCCCGACGCCGAGATGTAGCGGTCGATCATCGCACGGTCGGGGATCGCGGCCCGGCGGGTGATCAGCGTCCGAAGCGGCACCCGCGAGACGTAGGGGTCGATGAACAGCGACACGCCCTCGAAGGCCAGCCTGTATCCCGAAACGCCAAGCCACTGCACGTCGAGCCCGGCCGGCAGGTCGAGCGACGGCACCTCGAGCCCCCCGGCGAGCGGCTCGGCGCGAGACACGCTCACTTGTGAGCTCCCGGGTCGACGATGCAGTCGGAGCTGTCCGTGTTCTGGATCGGCTGATTCGGCGGGAACGCCTCGTGCAGAGCGTCGGCGATCAGCCGGCTTCGCGCCGCGTAGCCCGGGGTCGTGAAGTGGATCCCGTCGTCGATGAACCACGGGTTCTTGACGTCGGAGGCCCAGTCATAGATCCGCATGTGCGGGTAGCGATCGCAGGCGCGCTTCAAGGCGGCGTTCCAGCGGAGCATGTTGGCCTCGGCGTAGGGACCGCTGGTCAGCAGCGAGCGAACGTTCACCCACATCGTGGGCTGCCTTCCGATCACCGACATCATCCTGTCGATCCGCTGGTCGATCCCGAAGTTCGATCCCGCCGCGACGTTCGCGGTGTCGTTGGTCCCGAGGGCGAGGACCCAGCACCCGTCGAACCCCTGGCTCCTCCAACCCTGGGCCACGTCGGCGGCGTTCGGGTTGCCCTCGAAGGTCTCGTAGATCGACCGCGCGCCCGAGATCTCGATGTGCTGGGTCGTCGCTCCGATCCGCTTGTACTGCGCCGGTATCCGCTGCTTTCGGTTCGGCAGGTAGTCGGCCGAGATCAGGCCCTCCGAGGTCGAGTCGCCGATGTGGATCACCGACCGGCAGGGGTTCCCGTGAGACGCGGTGCCCTTGCCCGCGGTGATCGTCTCGGCAACGGTCAGGTTGCCCGGCTGGTTGGCCTTGCTCGGATCGTCCCCGACTCCGGCCAGCCCGGCGATCGCGACCGCCAACACCAGGCCCGCCGCCACCGTGACGGCGCGAGCCCGCGGGCTGAGCGGCTCGCGACGCCGCGGGCTCTCCTTGCGGCGCCTCCAGTAGCGGGCCAGGGCACCGTGGCGGATCGGGTTCTCGACGTATCTCCACGAAAGCGCGGCGACGATCAGGATCGCCGTCACCTGAAAGAACGCGCGCACCAGGTCCGCCCCGTGGGCCCCATCCGGCGTGGTCAGGACGATGATCGGGAAGTGCCACAGGTAGATGCCGTATGAGCGCTCGCCGATCCAGCGCATCGGGCGGCACCCGACGATCGGCCCGAGCCTGGTGGCCGGATGGGCCAGCGCGGCGACCACGACGACCGTCGCCAGCGACAGGACCATGAACCCGCCGCGGTAAAGAAACGGCGAGTACTGGCCTGAGCGCCAGATCATCAGCCCGATCACCCCCAGGCCGAGAGCCCCCGCGCCATCGATCACGTTGCGGGCCCCGACCGTCACGCCACGACTCAATCGACGGCTCGGCCAAAGCATCGCGAGGGCCGCGCCGAGGAGGATCTCCTGCGCGCGGGTGTCGGTCCCGTAGTAGACCCGGGACGGGTCGAGGCCGGGGTGATAGAGGACCGTCATCGCGATCGCCGACACGACCGCGAGGACGAGCGTGACGGCCGCCAACCGGGGGCGCAGGCCCTTCAGCCCGGGCGGCTCGCGGACCAGGGCGATCCCGGCGATCAGCATGAACGGCCACACGATGTAGAACTGCTCCTCGACCGACAGGGACCACAGGTGGTTGAGGGGCGACGGCGCGGCGAACTGGGCGAAATAGGAAACGTTGTGGAAGATCAGCCACCAGTTGTTGAAGTAGAAGAGGCCGCTCGCGACGGCCTGCTTGAAGTCGGGCGCCTGGTGGGGGCCGATCACCGTGACCCAGGCCAGGACGACGACCAGCATCACCACGAGGCCCGGGAGCAGCCGCCTCGCCCGCGCCAGCCAGAACGACCCCAGGTGGATCCGTCCTCGGGCAACCTGGGCGAGGAGCAGGTCGGTGATCAGGTACCCGCTCAAGGTGAAGAAGACGCCGACCCCGAGCAGGCCTCCCGGTGCCGAGGCGAACTGCAGGTGATAGGCGACCACGGCCATCACCGCGATCGCCCGCAGCCCGTCCAGCCCAGGCATGTAGCGCTGGCCGCGCTTGACCGGCTCAGGCATCGCCGGCCGCCGGGCTCGGGGCCGGGCAGATCGGCGCGTCCGGGCCTCGGCGCCCGGGCGCGCGTCGGATCAGCGGCTCAGGGCGAATCGGAGGGATCCTCGGTCGGCGATCGGCCCATGCCCGATATGTACCACCTGGCGGGGGCGACCAACCCATTCGAGGGGCGGGCGGGACCGGCGCGGGCTTGACGGAGGCCCAGGGAAAGAACGCGGTTTCGCCTGAGACACTACCCACCCGCCATGAGCCGCCATCCGATCCGACTCGCGCTCGCCTGCCTGGTCGCCGCGCTTCTCGCCTCGACGCTGGGCGCGACGAGCGACCCCGCGCGGGCGAGCGGAGGCGGCCCGTCGCCGACCGGGCTTCAGATCGGGGGGGCTCCCGGGCACGGCGGAGCGCTCGTCGTCGGCGACAGCCTCGAGGTCCTGACGGCGCCATACCTCCAGCGCCATCTGCCGGGCGTCCCTGTGACGGTCAACGCCGAGGGCGGTTACAACAGCTACCAGATCTACGACCTGTTCAAACAGAGCTACGACCAGTCGCAGTCGGTGATCGTGTTCGACGCCGGGACCAACGACAACCCCGCCTATCCCCAGATACTCCAGGGGAACCTGGCCAAGGTCGCGGCCACGGTCGGCGGGCGGTGCATGGTCGTGCCGACCATCCACGGGTTCACGGTCAATGGAGTCGACAACTCCGGCAAGAACCAGGTGGTCAGGTCGTTCGCCGCCTCGCGCCCCGGCACCCAGGTTCCCGACTGGGCGCATATCGTGGCCACCCGTCCCGACCTCATGCAGTCGGACGACCTCCACCCGAACGCGGCCGGCGCCGACGTCCGCGCCCAGATCATCGCATCGGCGATCAAGGCCTGTCTCGCCCCTCCCCTCCCGCCGGCCAAGCCGCGGCGAGACCGGGTCTCGCACGCCCGGATCAACCAGCGCACGCTGAACGTTCCGCGCGCCCCGGGCTCGATCGTCGCCGGAGCGGTCCGCCACATCGCGGTCTTCGTCCAGCCGCAGGTCGTCGTCCTGCGGATCCTGATGCCACAGGTGGTCTTCCTGCGGGGCCTGGCGAAGGCCACGGCGTCGGCGGCCAGGGCCTGAGACGAGCGCCCCGGGGGCGGGGGCGGGCCCGTGACCCGACGCTAGGAGGGCTCGCACATCGCGAGCACCTTGAAGCTGACACGGCCGGGGTTGCGGTTCTCGACCAGCGCGTACCAGCTCTTCGCCACGTCGCCGTCCCGGGTGCCCGCCGCTCCGCCACTTGCGGCGAGCGGCCCGCTCGACAGCTCGCGGAGGAACCTCGCGGGACCAGCCTGGACCAGGCCCCCGCCGAGCAGTCGCTTGCCGGCCGGGCACTTGACCGACGCGTGGCCGGTACGTCCGCCGGCCACCGAGAAGCCGGTCGCCTCGACCGTCGCGCGGGAGTCCGCTGAGCAGAGCACGAAGACCTTGAAGCCGACCCTGTGCGCGGGAAGGTTGTGTACCGCCGCGTACCACTGCCTCGCCGCGTCGCCGTCCCCGGTGCCGGCGACCGTCCCCGACCCGTCGCGCGGTCCGCTGACCAGGACGCGATCGTCCGGCCAGCCCTCCTGAACCACCCCGCCGCCGAGCGCCCGCCTGCCGGCAGGGCAGGTGGCGACCGCCTGCCCGGTCTTCCTCGCCCCCACCGATAACGGGGTGGCGCGGATCGTCGCGTCCGAAACCGCCGAGCAAAGGGCCAGCACCTTGACGCCGGCGTTCGCCGAGGAGGGGTTCGAGAGCCCGGCGTACCAGCGCTTCGCGACGTCGCCGTCGCGGGTGCTCTCGACCGAGCCCGAGGGATCGAGGGGCCCGCCGGCCCCCGAGCCGTCGAGGGGCCCGCTGGCCGCCACGAACACCTGCCGGCTTCCGGTCGAGAGGATGCCGCCGCCTACGGCTCGGCGGCCGGCGGGGCAGTCGGCGAACGCGCCGGCGAGCC
>JBOGZB010000290.1:0-8064 GCA_050697175.1 Solirubrobacterales bacterium
GTCGTAAGTCGACGATCGGCGAGGGCGTGGGCGCAGCCCAGCAGCCGGCACATGATTTCCGTGACCTGCCCGGGATCCTTCGTCACCTCATGCCATGTGAACCGGATCACTCGCCATCCGGCGAGGCTGAGGAGGCGGTCGCGGCGGCGGTCCCGAGCAAAGGCCTCGCGGGTGCGATGCACGTTGAACCCGTCCGTCTCCACGATCACCCGGTCCGCATGCCAGACGAAGTCGACCTGCATCTCCTCACCCGCGACGGCAAGCCACTCGTTCACCGCAGGGCCGGGAAGCCCCGCCCTGCGACACAGGGAGAGGAAGCGCCGCTCGAGCTGGCTCCGAGGAACTCCGACGCCGACCTCGTCGGCGCCCAGCGCGTCTCGAAGCCGGCGAACGCCGGCGCGACCTCGGGCCTGCCGGAGCATCTGGTCGACCTCCGTCCAGTCCAGCGCCCTAAGCACCTCGGCCTGCTCGCATGCCCGCTCCAGCGACCACCGGTCGACCACGACCGCAAGATCGAGCAAGGTCCGGGGCAACGACGTGCAGGGGATGCCCCGAACGACGAGTCGATCGGAGTCGCGAAGCCGGGAGCGGTGCGCTTGGATCCCGGGCCTCGTCACCGATGCTGGGCCGGGCACCGTCACATCGATTCGCGTTCGGGCGCTCGACAGGACCTTGTGAAGGCCCGCTGCCGATCGATGGGAGAGGGTCGCTGCCGGTCCGCACGCGAGCACCGCCGCCAGCCACCTGCCCTCCGGCGGGAGCTCGACCGACCCCACCGCGTACACGCCACGATGCACCCGACGAAGGCGCCCGCATTCCGCGCGCTCCCTCACTGCCGACGGGCTCAACCCGCATGCGCCGAGTTGATCGAGGGCCACGACGCCGTGCTGGCGCTCCGCGATCGCGCTTATCAGGCGCTCGCGCCCGCCGCGAGGACCGCGCGCGTCGGATATGGACGGCGTGGCCGTCGTAACTCGACGAGCGGCGGGCATGGGGCGAGGGTGGCGGCGCGGATGCGCCGGGGGACGCGCGCGCCGTGCCTGGATGGAGCGCTACTTGTAGCGGTAGGTGATCCGGCCGCGATCGAGGTCGTAGGGGGAGAGCTCGATCTTGACGCGGTCGCCGGGGAGGATTCGGATGTAGTGGCGCCGCATCTTGCCCGAGATGTGGCCGAGAACCTCGTGGTCGTTATCGAGCTTGACCTTGAACATCGTGTTGGGCAGGGCCTCCGTGACCTCGCCCTCCATCTCGATCTTCTCCTCCTTCGGCATTCGCGCGGGAGAGGGTAGCGGACGTCCCTAGCGTCCCTTGAAGGTCGCGTTGCCGGGGCCGTCGGCGAGAAACGACTTGACGGCGCCCTTCAGGTCCTCGGTCTCGAACAGTGAGCCCACCACTTCGTCCGTCACCTCGTCGGCTCGATCAACCCCGCCCTGGAGGTAGACCCGGACGATTTCCTTGGTCACGGCGTGCGCCTTGGTCGGCCCGGTCGCAAGCCGCTGCGCGAACCGCATCCCCTTCTCGTGGAGCTGGTCGTCCGGCAGGACCCTGTTGACGACGTTCCAGCGCTCGAGAGTCGCGGCGTCGTAGATCCCCTGCGACATCACGAACTCGCGCGCTCGCGCGGGGCCGGCGCGCTCGGCCATCCTCTGGGTGCCACCCGCTCCCGGGCTCAGCCCGACGATCGCCTCGACCAAGCCGAACCGCGCCGACTCCGACGCCCAGATCATGTCGCAGCCGAGCGAGACCTCGAGCCCGGCCGTCAGGCAGAGCCCGTGCACCAGGGCCAGCGTCGGCATCGGCAGCGCCTCGATGCGCCTGACCGAGTCGAGCAGTGGCTGGAACGCTCCCTGGGTCACGCCCGCATCGACCGCCGCCTGAAACCCGTTCACGTCCGCCCCGCCGGTGAACACCTCGCCCTCGGCCCGCCAGACGAGCGCCCGGGCGTCCGATTCCTCTACCTGGTCGAGGCAGGCTCCGAGCGCCTCGCTGGTCCCCGCCCCGAACAGGTTGAGCGGAGGGTCGTCCAGGACCATCACCGCCAGCGCGCCGTCGCGCTCAAGTCGTACCGGGCCGTCGCTCATCACGCCTCCTTGGTGGTCGATGGATTGGAGCTCCCCGGAGACCGCCGCGCACCAGCGGCGCGGCGTCTCCCCTTCCGCGCCCGTTTCACGCGCCGGCTCCCCTGATCCGATCTGCGATCGCCTCGATCTCGCCGGATATACCCGGACCCGGAACCCAGGGAAGCTTCAGCGGGTCGTCCTCATATCGCGGGATCACGTGTAGGTGGAAGTGAAAGATCGTCTGCCAGGCGGCCGAGCCACACGAGTTCAGGATGTTGAACCCGTCTGGCTCGAGCGCGCCCCTGATCCGCGTCGCCAGCCGCCGGGCGGCGACGGCCGTGTGCTCAAGGTCCGAGTCCGAGATCTCCAACAGGTCGGCGCTGTGGTTCCGCGGCACGACCAGCGCGTGGCCCGGCGTCGCCGGATTGATGTCCATGAACGCAACCGTGTGCTCGTCGGAGTCGACGATCTGCGCCGGCACCTCGCCGGCGACGATCCCGCAGAACAGACAGTCCTCGGCCACCGAGGGGGCACCCTAGTCGATCAATCCTCGCGCCAGCGCGATCGCGTCCTCGCGCCCGGCCACCTTGCCCTCGAACACGCCGGCCTCGACCTCGGCCAGCAGCCGCCCGAGCTCCGGTCCCTCGGCGATGCCGAGCTCGCCGGCCAAGTCGTCCCCGCGGATCGGCGCTCGCGGCGGGCCGGCGCTCCGCCACGCCAGTGCCTCGCCGACCATCTCGGCCGCCAGCTCGAGGTGGGCGTCGATCGCCTCCTGCCTGGTTCGCTCCCCCTGGGTCGCGAGCCGATCCGCCACCGTGAGCAGGGTGACGTCCGAAGAGTCGGGGTCGGTGGCGCGCAGGTAGTCGTAGACGTGCCGGCGCGAGAGCGGGCGCTCGTGGACGAGGAAGCCGAGCCGCAGATGGTTCAGGGTCAGGTTGGCGAGGTAGTCGCCGAGGCGGCGGCTCGTCCGGAGCCGCCCACAGACCTCGCGCACGATCCGGGCCCCAGCACGATCGTGGCCGATGAACAGCACCCTCCCCCGCTCTCCCAGACTTCGGGTTTCGGGCTTGCCGACGTCGTGAAGCACTGCGGCAAAGCGCAGAGCACCGCCCCGGGTGAAACCATCGGCCAGCGGCTCGGCGAGAAGCTCGGCGAGCCGGTCAGCGGACTCGCCCACCACCGACTCGAGGTCTTCCTGGAGCGCGATCAGCCGCTCGAGCACCTCGAGCGTGTGCCCGCGGACGTCGAGGTGGTGGTAGGGGTTCTGTTCGACGCCGCGAAGCGCCTCGAGCTCCGGCAGCGCGGCCGCGCTCGCCCCCAGCTCGTCGAGCAACGCCAGCCCGCGGATCGGGTCGGCGCCGGTCAGGAGCATGCGCAGCTCGGCGAGCTGGCGCTCGCCCGCCGGCTGCCCTGCCGCGCCCGGTTGCGATCGGGCAAGCTCGATCGTCGCGGGATCCGGGTCGAGCCGTCCCTCGGCGGCGATCCGGGCCGCGCGGAGGAGGCGAAGTGGGTCGTCAGTGAAGCTTCGCTCCGAGGCCGCCCGCAGCACGCCGGCGTCGAGGTCGGCGAGTCCACCCAGCGGGTCGATCGGCGCCGCATCGGTGGGCGACAGCGGCATGGCGACGGCGTTGACGGTGAAGTCGCGCAGCCGCAGGTCGCCCTCGATCCCCTCGGCCCGGAGCGTCGCGACATCGACCTGCCAGCCATCGTCGCGTGCCATCGCCCGCCAGGTCGCGAATTCCTCGGAGAGCTGGAACGTCCTGCCGCCGGCCCGGCGGGCGATCGCCTTCGCCACCTCGCGAGCGTCGCCGACCACCGCCAGATCCAGGTCGGTGACCGGCCGCCCGAGGGCCGCGTCGCGGACCGCTCCGCCAACGATCCAGACGCCCGCCGATTCGCCGAGCGCCTCGCGGCAAGCGCGGACCGCCGGCGCCTCGGCGAGCAGTTCGGCGATCGGCCGGCTCACGCCGCCTCGGAGCGAACGTGGACCCGCGGCACTCGCGTCGAGATCCCGCAGGTCACCTCGTAGTTGATCGTGCCGATCCGGTCGGCCACCTCCTCGCAGAGGATCCGATCATCACCCTGGGCGCCGATCAGGACCGCCGGGGCCCCCGGCTCGACCGTTGGCTCGGCGCCGATCTCGATCGTCACGTTGTCCATCGACACGGTGCCGACCAGGCTATGGCGCGCCCCGTCGACCAGCACCTGGCCGTTGCCGCTCAGCGCCCGCCTGACTCCGTCCCCGTACCCGATCGGGAGCACGCCCACCCAGGTCGGGGACGGCGCGCGCCAGCGCCGTCCGTACCCAGCGCTTGCGCCGGTGGGAAAGAGCTTTGCGTCGGCGACGTAGGAGCGCAGCTCCATGGCGGGCTCGAGCCTCCGCGCGAACGGGTCGGCCTGGAACGGATCGAGCCCGTAGATCGCGACCCCGCAGCGCACCATGTCGAAGTGCGACGCGGGATCGCGCAGCGTGGCGGCGCTGTTGGCGGCGTGAACCAGGATCCCGGGATGGGCCGCCCGAGCCTTCTCGGCCACCGGGCCGAAGCGCTCGAGCTGCTGATCGAAGAACGGCGAGTCGAGCTCGTCGGCGGTCGCGAGGTGGGTCCACAGTCCCGCCAGCTCGACCCGCTCGTCGGCTCCGATCCGTTCGAGCAACTCGAGCACCGTTCCCGGATCAGGCTCGCCGAGTCGCCCCATCCCGGAGTCGTGCTTGACGTGGATGCGCGGTCGCACGCCCATCAGCGCCCCGCGCTCGGCGACCAGCTCGGCGAATTCGCCCCGCCAAACGCCGACGTCCGAGCCGGATCGCAGCACGACCTCGAGCTCGGCGGGCGTCAACGCCCCCATCGTCAGGATCGAGGCGTCGGGGAGGCGCTCGCGGAGCGTCGCGACCTCGTCCGCGGTGGCCACCGCAAGCCACTCCGCTCCCCCCGCCAGCGCGGCGCGGGCACACTCGACCGCGCCGTGGCCGTAGCCATCCGCCTTTACCACAGCGCACAGGCGCCCATCGGCCCCGAGCTCGCCCCGGAGCCGTCGGCAGTTGCGTTCGACCGCCCCGTCGTCGATCACGGCGACGGCGCGCCGGAGAGGAACCCCGCTCATCCCGCCAGCGCCGCCGGGAGCGCGGCGATCACGTCCGTCGCCACCACCGACTCGACCGCGCCGACCCGCTCCGCGGCGATCCTCCCGGCCCGCTGGTGGACGTGGACGGCGGCGCAGGCAGCGGCGAACGGCTCGATGCCGCGGGCCAGAAGGGCCCCTATCGTCCCCGAGAGGACGTCGCCGGTTCCCGCGGTCGCCAGCGCCGGCGCTCCGCCGGCGCTCACCGCGATCCGCCCGCCCTCGGCGACGATCGTGTCGTCACCCTTGACGACCACGATCGCGCCGCTCAGCTCCGCGGCCCGGCGAGCGCTCGCGAGCCGATGCGAATCGACATGGCTCGAATCCGTTCCGAGCAACCTTCCCAGCTCGCCGGCGTGAGGGGTGAGGACGGTCGGGGCGTCGCGATCAGCGAGCAGATCGAGCCGCTCGGCGTGCGCGTTCAGCCCGTCGGCATCGAGCAGCAGGGGCGACCGGACGTCATGCGCCACCACCCTCGCAAGCTCGAGGGAGTCCTCGTCTCGCCCCAGCCCGGGCCCGAGGACGACCGCCGCGGCGCGGCCGGTGGCCTCGAGGATCGCAGACGCCGAGCCACTTGCGAGCCGCCCCTCGGCGCCGGCGAACCCGCGCGACATGACCTCGGTCAGCTTGACCTCGAATATCGGCTCGAGGTCGGATGGGACGGCGACCGTCGCGTACCCGGCCCCGGCTCGGATCGCCGCCTCGGAGGCCATGCACACGGCGCCGGTCAAGCCGCGCGACCCCCCCACCACGACGACCTCCCCCGAGTCGAACTTGTTCGAGGCAGGCCCGCGTCGCGGCGCCTCCGCGATCACCCCGTCACCGATCAATCCCGCGACCGGGTCGCTCGGCGAACCCGCCGGAATGCCGATCTCGACCACGCGAAGCTCCCCGGTCAGCGCCTTGCCCGGGCGAACCCATTGCCCGAGCTTGTCGGCGTGGAATCCGACCGTCAGATCGGCCCTCACCGCGACCCCCTCCGCCTCCCCGGTCGAAGCGTCGACGCCGGACGGCATGTCCGCCGAGACGACGGGCGCGCCGCAGGAGTTGATCGCCTCGATCACCACGCCGGCCGGGCCGCGGGGGGCGCCTGAGAAGCCGGTTCCGAAGATCGCGTCCACGACCACGCTCGAGTCGGCCAGCGCGTCGGCGACCTGATCGGCCCCGACCTGCACCACCCGGCCCCGAAACCGGGTGAGGTTTGCCTCGGCGTCCGGCGAGAGATCGTCGGCCGGCCACGGCAGCAGGGCCTCGACCTCGAACCCGGTGTCGGCGAGATGCCGTGCCGCAACGAGGCCGTCGCCGCCGTTGTTGCCCTTCCCGCAAACCGCCCGCGCGATGCCGTTCCCCGCGATCTCGCGGGCGGCCTCGGCAACCGCTCCCCCCGCGGCCTCCATCAGCTCGAGCGAGGGCGTTCCCTGGTCGTCGATCGCCCACGAGTCGATGGCGCGCATGCCGGCGGCGTCGTAAAGGGGGCGAAGCCAGGCCTCCATGCGGAGCAGGGTGTCAGAAACCGGTCAGCCGCAATTCACGAGCCGGCCGGCGCGGCAACCACCACGGCCGCGGCCACCTGGCGCGAGTGGGTGAGCGACAGGCGAAGCTCGGCTCCATGCTCGGCGACCAGCTCGGCGGCGCGCCCGTGGAGGCGCAGCCTGGGCGCCTCGAGCCCGCCGCCCTCGACCTCGATCTCTCGAGCCGGCACCGCAACCCCCAGCGCCTTGATCGTGGCCTCCTTGGCAGCGAACCGGGCCGCGAGGTGGGTGCCGGGGCGAAACCGCGGCCTGGCGTGGGTCAGCTCGGCCTCCGTGAACAGGCGCTCGGCGAGTCGGGGGTGGCGCTCGAGAGCCCGCTCCAGCCGCTCGATCTCGACCAGGTCGACCCCGAGGCCGGTCACCGAGACGCGGAGCCGACCGCCGCGGTGGGCGTCGAGGTCGAGACGGTGCCGCTCTGCGAGCTCGCGTCCTGCAGGCCGAGGGTGACCCGGACCGAGCCCCGGCTCCCTTGCGAGCGCCCGCCGAAAATCAGGTAGTCGAGATGCTCGAGGTAGGGCTTCGCCTGCTGGTAGCTCGGATCGCTCGTCGCCTGCGGGAAGCTGTCGACGAGCTGGAAGAGCGGCACGAAGTCCAGGAACATGACCGGCGAGAAATCCGAGCCGAGCGCGCCGGTGGCGGTCTTGAACACGTCGGAGCCGCCGAGCGTCGAGCTCGGCGAGAAGACCTGGTTGACCGAGTCGGAGCCGAGGCCGACGACGACCTTGCCGTCCTTCTGGACGAACTGGATCTGGATCGGGGCCCCGCGAGGCGTCACCGTGAAGCCCTGCTCGCCGCTCTCAGACAGAGGGGTCACGCTGACCGAGCTGTTTCGAGAGAACACCCGCTGGAGCTGGGAGAGCGTCTGGCCGGAGGCCTGCTCGTCGCTCGTCTGGAGCACGAGAGCGCCGCCGAGGCCGAACAGCGAGGTCCCGCGGGCGAAGCCACCCAGGTCGCCCGCCCATTTGGCTATCTGGGAGACGTCGACTCCGAGGGTCGAGGGAAGCGCGGCCTGGCCGCCCTGGGCGAGGGCCTGCCCGTAGGCGCGTCCCGCCTCGCTGGCGCCGAACGCGAACCACGAGTCGGATGGGAAGTCACCCAGCAGCGCCGACTCCTTGGGGGCGGGTGTCGACGAGCTGGTCGCCGCTGAGGCGTCGAGCGACACCTCGTCGGCGGTCGCCGACGCCGACATGGTGACCGGCTGCGAGAGCAGCGTCTGGAGCTGGGGGCCGGCCGCATCGAGCTGTCCGGCCGTCAGCTGGCCGGCCTTCTCGAGCTGGTCGACGATGGCCCGCGGGCTCAGATAGGCGAAGGCGAGCTGATCAGAGGGCTCGGAGTCGAGCTGGGTCTTGAAC
>JBOGZB010000291.1:0-3788 GCA_050697175.1 Solirubrobacterales bacterium
GGCCAGGCGCCAGAGCCGGTCCAAGAAGCGACCGCAACCCTCGATCACCTGCTCGGTCTGCTCGGTCCAGTCGAAGTCATCGGTGGGGGGAACGACGAAGAGGTGGAAAAGGCGCAGGGCGTCGGCCCCGACCGTCTCGTAGTAGCGCGACGGGGCGATGAGGTTGCCCTTGGACTTGGACATCTTGGACCCGTCCATGCGGATCATGCCCTGGGTGAAGAGCCGACGGAACGGCTCGCGAGGGGCGGTGGGAGCGAAGCCCACGTCGATGAGGGCCCGGGTGAAGAAGCGGGCGTAGAGGAGGTGGAGGATGGCGTGCTCGATCCCGCCGATGTACTGGTCGACCGGCATCCAGCTCTCGACCACCTCACGGTCCCACGGCGCGGCGTCGTTTCGTGAATCGCAGTAGCGCAGGAAGTACCAGGAGGAGTCGACGAACGTGTCCATCGTGTCGGTCTCGCGCCGGGCCGGACCCCCGCAGCGCGGGCACTCCGTGGACACCCATTCCTCGACCGCGGCGAGCGGCGAACGTCCCTTGGGGGCGTAGTCCTCGATCTCGGGCAGAAGCACCGGAAGCCGGTCCTCGGGCAGCGGGACCATGCCGTCGCGCTCGCAGTAGACGACCGGTATCGGGGCTCCCCAGTAGCGCTGGCGCGAGATCAGCCAGTCGCGCAGCCGGTAGTTGACCGCCGCCTTGCCTCGGCCTTCGGTGGCCAGCCACTCGATGATCGAGCCGATCGCCTGCTCCGCGGGCATCCCGGTGAACCGGCCCGAGTTGACCAAACGCTCCCCCTCGGAGTACTCGGCGAACGCCCGCCCCTCGGGGAGCTCTCCCTCGGCCGGCGCCACCACGGGCCGGATCTCGAGCCCGAACGCCTGCGCGAAGTCGTAGTCGCGCTGGTCGTGGGCCGGGACCGCCATGATCGCGCCGGTGCCGTACTCCATCAACACGTAGTCGGCGACGAAGACCGGGATCTCCTCGCCGTTCACCGGGTTGGTCACGGTGCGACCGAGCGGCACACCGGTCTTGTCGCGCTCCTCGGCGGCGCGCTCCTCGGACGACTCGGTGAGCGCCCGGTCGACATACTCGCCGACCCGCTCCTCGTCGGCCGTGCCCGCGGCGAGCCGCAGGACGTCGGGATGCTCTGGGGCGACGACGAAGAACGTCGCGCCGAACACGGTGTCGGGACGCGTGGTGAAGACCGGATAGTCGATCCCCAGCTCCTCACACCGGAAGACGACCTCGGCGCCTTCGGAGCGGCCGATCCAGTTGCGCTGCATGGTCTTGACGTGCTCGGGCCAGTCGATCGCCTCGAGGTCGGCGAGCAGCCGGTCGGCGTATTCGGTGATCCGCAGGAACCACTGCTCGAGCTGGCGCACCTCGACCCGGGTGCCGCAGCGCTCGCAACGGCCGTCGATGACCTGCTCGTTGGCGAGCACGGTCGCGTCCTTCGGGCACCACTTGACCGCCGCCTCCTTGCGATATGCGAGGCCGCGCTCAAGCAGCTTCAGGAAGATCCACTGCGTCCAGTGGTAATAGGAGGGCTCGTGGGTGCCGATCTCCCGGCTCCAGTCGATCGAGATCCCCCAGCGGCGAAACTGGCGCTGGAACTCGGCGATCGCGGCGTCGGTGGAGGCCCGGGGCGGCTCGCCGGTCTTGATCGCGTGGTTCTCGGCCGGGAGCCCGAACGCGTCGTAGCCCATCGGGTGGATGACGCGATATCCGGAGCGGCGCGCGTAGTGGGCCACCGCGTCCCCGACCGAGTAGATCTTCAGGTGGCCGACGTGAGGCTCGCCCGAGGGATACGGGAGCATCTCGAGCACGTAGCTCTTCGGCTTTTCCTCGTCGAACCCCGGCTGGCCGGGATTCGGGACCTTCCAGGTCCGCTCGCGCTCCCACACCTCCTGCCAGCGGCGCTCGATCTCCTGCGGCTCGTAACGCTCCATCGGCGGGTGAGTTTACGAGGGCTAAACGCCTCCACTCCGCTGCCGATAGACCTTGTGTGGGGAAGCGTCTGATCGTCTCGGCGCTCTGTACGACGCTGATCGCCCTCGGATGCGCGGCGCCCGCCGCGATCGCCGGCCATCCGGTCACCAAGCCGGTCGGCTGGGGGCCGCTGACCAGCGAGCAGGCGGCCAACCGCGTCCAACCCTCGTCCTGGGAGCCGCGGCCCGACAACCGGACGGCCAACGGCACCGTGCCCGGGACGGCCCAGCTTCGCGACTGGCGAAAGCAGAGCGACATGCCGTACGCCCGCTTCGTGGACGGGGGCTTTCGGGGGACGACCGACGAGATCATCCAGTGGGCCGCCTACAAGTGGGGATTTCGGCCCGGCGTCCTGCGAGCGGTCGCCACTGTCGAGTCGTGGTGGCATCAGTCGGCGGTCGGCGACAACGGCGACTCGTTCGGGCTGTTCCAGGTCCGTCGGCCGTACCACTGCCGGGGCGAATGCCGGATCGCCCGCGACTCGACCGCCTTCAACGCCGACTACTACGGCGGCATCCTGCGCGCCTACTACGACGGGAAGATGACCTGGCTGAACACCGTCGAGCGCGGCCGCGACTACCGGGCCGGCGACCTGTGGGGCAGCGTCGGCGCGTGGTACGCGGGGCGCTGGTGGACCGACCCCGCCAAGCAGTACATCCGCACGGTGTGCGCACGGCTCGCCGAACGCACCTGGCGCACCCCCGGGTTCTAGGCGCGGACGAGCGCCTGGGCGCGACCTGTTCTAAGAGGGCAGGGCTTCGACGAAGTCGACGAACTTCTTGGTGTCGCGAAGCGGCGCGCCGTGGCCGAACACGACCAGCTTCGGTTCGAGAGCCGCGAGCCGGCGCGCGGAATCGCGGTTTCGTGACGGGTCCGGGGTCAGGTAGCGCTTCGGCTCATGGAGGCCGGGAAGGCCGGTCAGCTGATCCATGTTGGTGAGCACGTCGCCGAGGATCAGCACCCGGTCCGACTCGCGCCACAGCGCGACGTGGCCGGCCGAGTGGCCGGGGACCTCGACCACCTCGAACCCGCCGACCTCGTCGCCCTCGTGGAGCATCCGGTCGACCGGGTGGCCGGGTCCGATGAAGATGCCGCTGTAGAAACGCGCCATCCTGCTGACCGGCTGGCGCTCGCGGATCAGATCGGGGTTCTCGGCGGCGTCGGCGTCGGCCTGGCCGACCCAGAACGGCACGCCGAGCCCCTCGCAGAGCCGGTGGCTCGAGCCCTGGTGGTCCGGATGGGCGTGGGTCAGGGCGTGCGCGTTCACCTTGTGGCCCCGGAGCTGCTTGAGGATCTTGGCGCCGGAATGCCGGGTTCCCGAATCGACCAGGACGTCCTCGACCAGGTAGGCGTTGATCGAGTTCGGGAGGACGAAGGTGTTGAGGTGCCAGACCCCGTCGGCCAGCTGCTTCAAGCGGCGCAGCTTACCCGAGCCCGGTCGGCCGGCGTGACAGCATGGAGGGTCGTTGGTCCAGGTGAGCGCAACGCGATCGACCGCCGCCATCGCTGGCCGGCGCTGAGAGGAGGCTCGATGAGACGAGGGCTCGGGCGGAGCCACGCGGGCGGGCGCCCGTGGGCGAGATCGAACGACGTGGTGGAGCTCGACAAGGCGTCGGTCGGATCCGCGAGCGCCGGCGCCGGCGCCCTGGGGGCCGTGGCGATCGGCGCGCTGGCGCTCGGCGCCGCCGCGATCGGCGGGTTCGCGATCGGTCGGCTCTCCGTCGGCCGCCTGATGATCGGGCGGGCGGCGATCCGTCGGCTCGAGGTCGGCCGCCTGGAGATCGAGGAGCTCGAGATCGGC
>JBOGZB010000292.1:0-7362 GCA_050697175.1 Solirubrobacterales bacterium
CTGCGACCAGCTGATCGGCCTCGACGTCAGCGACTGCCCCTACTGCGGCCTCCGCCAGCCGGCACTCGACGGGCACTCGTGAAGCAGGCCGGCGCGATGCTCGTCGCCTTGTTGGCGGCGGGCGCTCTGACCGTCGGATGCGGCGGGACCACCACCTCCACGGTCACCGTGGCGCCGCCGACGACCACGCCGCCGACGACCACCCAGAGCACCAGCACCACCCGCAGCACCACCGCGACCACGACCACGTCGACGACGACGCCGACCACCACGACCACGACCACCGGCGGCGGAGGTGGCGGCGGAGGAGGAGGCGGCAGCGGGAACGGCGGCACCGGCACCGGTGGAAGCCACGGCGGCAACGGGCATCCGAGCCAAGGGGGCCCGCCCCTTTGCCCCGGCAACTCCTGCGACTAGCGACCAGCCGCCGCTGAGTCGATTGCGGCGACGCGCGGCGCCCCTGCCCGGGTGATCACCAAACGGTGATCGGGCGGGTCACTTCGGGACGTAGTAGGCCCAGTAGAGGAGCCGGCCGCCCGAGTAGTCGCATCCATAGGTGCGAGTGGAGCCGACCTTCTGCTGCGCCTTGCTGTTCCGCGCCCAGTGCTTGACGGTGGCCGGATCGCTGCTCGACGGACCACACTTCTTCTTCGAGCGGCTCGCCCGCCATTGATTGTCATGTGAGTTCAGGTTGCTGTGGGCGAAGTTCGAGGCCCAACTCGGGTACGAGAGGGCGACCGTCTGGCCCTTCTGGACCCGAAGCGGCTTGTCGAGCGTGAAGATCACCTTGCGACCCAGCGCGTCGGAGAGGTTCACGGTGGCGCTCTGGCGCAGGAGCTTGTACTTGCGCCGGTGCTTTGGGTTCTGCCTCAGCACCGCAAGCCGCGCCGAGGGCGCCTTGCCGAACTTCTTGCCCTTGAAGATCGTGCCGAAGAATGCGCGCTGGTCCTTGGTCGGCCTCGACATGTCGATCGCGAAGGCGACCACCTTGCCGTTCTGACGCACTCGGAACGGACGCTTGACGCCGTCGGCGATCAGCGGGAAGCCCGTCACCCGCCCGACTCCCTGGCAACCGTTCGGCTTGTGTCGATCAGGGCAGGAGGGCCTCGGGGTGTGCTTGGTCTTCCCCAGCACCTTGGCGGGCTTGGCCCCCGCCGAACTCACCGCCACCGCCGCGATCAGGATCGCGCACAGAGCCCCGAAGACGAGCAGGGGGCGGGCGCGTCGGCGCGGGCCGGTTGTCGAGGGGTTCGTTCCGGTCATTCGGTATCTGAACACCGCGCGCCCGGCCCGGTTTCGGCGTAAGCCACGGCTTCCGGGAATGGCGGCTGCGATGTGGGCGCATAGGTTAGGGGGCGCGGCCCGTGAGCGGCGTGCGCCATCTCGCGCCACCCCGACGACCGCACCCCACCCACCATGACCCCACCCACCGTGCGTGTCGAGTTACGACGGAACAGCCGTCGCGAGCCGACACGCGGCGGGGTCGGGGCGGGCTATAGGGTCCTACGCGATGGTCGGGGCTCAAAGGTTGGCTCGCGTTGCCTGAGCAGGGCGGGCCGGAGCCGTTCGTGAGCGCCGGCTTGGAATTGCTCGGGTTGCCGGCCGACGAGGCCGAGCTGGCGGTGATCGAGGCGGTCGACGGGCTCTACCGCCCGCTCGTCGATGCGCTGATCGCGGCCGAGCTGGATGGAATCGAGCCCGAGCCGGGCGAGGATCTGTCTCGCGCCCCGCGCGGCCTGGACTCGCGATGAGCCTGCTCGACGCCCCGCTTCGCGAGCAGGCGTCGGCCGTCGCCGGCGGCAACGCCGATCCCGCCGAGCTGCTCGACGCCGCCCTGGCTCGGATCGAGGAGCGAAACCCCGGGATCAACGCAATCGTCGAGACCTTCCCTGACCAGTCGCGGCGGATGCTCGCCGAGGCTCCGCGCGGCCCGCTGTTCGGGGTGCCGGTCGCGATCAAGGACGAGTGGTCACTCCCCTGGCGCGCGGAGCGGCTGGGAGCCGCCGAGCACGTCGGGCCCGCGCCGGTGGCCGGCGAGTCAGGGCCCTATCGGGCGCTTCGTGATGCCGGTGCGGTGATCGTCGGGGTCGCGAACATGCACGAGTACGGCGCCGGAAGCACCGGCCACGTCTCGGCCTACGGGCCGGCCCGCAACCCGTGGGACACCGAGCGCTGCCCGGGCGGCTCGTCGAGCGGCCCGGGCGCCGCCGTCGCCGGCCGGCTGGTAGGCGGCGCAGTCGGAGCCGACGGGGTGGGGTCGATCCGCTATCCGGCCGCCTACTGCGGGCTGACCGGCCTGAAGCCGACCTTCGGGCGCTCGACGATGGCGGGCCACCACGTCCCCCAGACGACGACGATCGTCTCTGGCCCGCTTTGCCACGACGCCGCCGACTGCCGGCTCTTGGGCGGTGCGCTGTTCGGCGAGCAGCTCGCCGCCGGGCAGGCGCACGGGCTCCGGATCGGAGTCGTGCCGGGAGAGCTCTGGGACGACTGCGACCCCGAGGTGGTGGCAGCGTGCCGCGACGCCGTGGAGGCGCTTCGCGGGACGACGAGCGCCACCGTCTCGGAGGTCGACTTCGAGGGGCGCGACCATGTCCTGATCGCGTCGATCCTGGTCGGTCAGACCGAGGAGCTCGCCGACTCGACGCCGGAGCGGATCGCCGCGCTGGGAGAGGACGTGAGCCTGGTCGCGAGGTCGTTGCTTCGCTATCGCCTCCTGCTTCCCGCGATCGCGATCTCAAAGGCCGAGCGGCTTCGAACCTTGGCCCGGCGCTCGCTGGCCGACCTGTTCGAACGGGTGGACGTGCTCGCCTGGCCGACCGTCGCCGCGCCTGCGCCCCTGCTTTCCAACCCGACGGTCGAGCTTCCATCGGGCGCCTACCCCGCCGACTACGTCAATCCGCGTCAGGGGGGAATCGCGAACCTGGCGGGCGTGCCCGCGATCAGCATCCCGGTGGGCAGCAGCTCCGGGGGCCTTCCGCTCGCCCTCCAACTGATCGCCCCGTGGGGCCGCGACGAACTGCTCCTGGACACCGCAGAGGCGTTGGAGACCGCCACCGACCGCGCCTGGGTGGACGCGACGCCGCCGCTCGCGGGCTGAGGAAGAACAACTTGCGGGCGCCTTCGGCGCCCTGACACGCCAGTTCGGAGCTAGAGCTCCTCACGACACACCCGGTCTATTCTCCGCTCGTGTCGGCGATCGAAGCGATCGGCCTGGAACGAACCTTCTCGGGTGCGGTGCGCGCCGTCGCCGGGGTCGACCTGGAGGTCGCCGAGGGGGAGATCTATGCGTTCCTGGGACCCAACGGCGCCGGCAAGACGACCACCGTTCGCATCCTGACCACGCTTCTGCGCCCGACCGCCGGCAGCGCCCGCGTGGCCGGCTTCGACGTCGTCTCGGAAGCGAGTCAGGTGCGGCGGACGATCGGCGTCGCCCTCCAGGAGGCGGCCTTGGACCCCTTGATGACCGGGCGTGAGCTGATCCGGCTCCAGGCGACGCTCCACGGCCTGCCTCGCGACGAGGGCCGCCGGCGAGCCGATGCGCTGCTCGAGCGGGTCGATCTGGTCGACGCGGCGGACCGCCAGGTGGGGACTTACTCGGGCGGGATGAAGCGGCGCCTGGACCTCGCCTCGGCGCTCGTCCACCAGCCGCCGGTGCTGTTCCTCGACGAGCCGACCACCGGCCTCGACCCGGCGAGCCGCAAGACGATCTGGGCCGAGGTCGAGGACCTGAACTCCGAAGGCACGACGGTCTTCCTCACGACGCAGTACCTCGAGGAGGCGGACCAGCTCGCCAACCGGGTCGGGATCATCGATTCCGGGCGGCTCGTCGCCGAGGACACGCCCCGGGCCCTGAAGACCCAGATCGGCCACCCCCGCCTCGAGATCAGGCTGACCGACGGCGCGGTCGAGCAGGCCCGGGAGGTCGTGGCGCGGTTCGGCAAGCCACTGCCGATGCGCGACGGCGCGGTGCTGGTCGAGCTCGAGCGCGGGGCTGCGGCCGTGGCCCCCGTGGTTCGCGCCCTCGACGAGGCCGGGCTGAACGTGGAGGCGCTCGACCTGGCGGAGCCGAGCCTCGACGACGTCTTCCTCGCCAAGACCGGCCATCACCTGGAGCCGGAGGAGGAGGGCGACGAGGAGCCCGCGACCCCGCCCGTGGAGCCGCTCGAGTGACCAACCTGCGGGTGATAGGCGCGCTCGGTGCGCGGGCGATTCTTCAGACGTTCCGCCGGCCCCAGCTCTTCTCGCCGATCGTCATCTTCCCGACCCTGCTGCTGGCGATCCAGACCGGGGGCGCGGGGCGCGGCGTCAACCTGCCCGGTTTCCCGCCCGTCAACAGCTTCCTCGATTTCATCATCGCCGGCGCGATGATCCAGTCGACGCTGCTGGCGGCCAACAGCGGCGGGATCGCGCTCGCGGTCGACATCGAGATGGGGTTCACCGACCGGTTGCTCGCGGCCCCGATCTCGCGCTATGCAATCGTGCTCGGCAGGCTCGCCGGAACCGCCGTCCTTGGCGCCTTCTCGGCGATCTGGTTCATCGTCGTCGGGCTGATCTTCGGGATGCAGATCGAGGAGGGGGTTCCCGGAGCCCTGGTGATGATCGCCTTCGTGTCCCTGTCGGCGGTGGCGTTCGGCGGGATCGGCGCCGCGGTGGCCCTGCGAACCGGAAAGGCATCGGTCGTGCAGGGCCTGTTTCCGCTCGTCTTCGTGGTGCTGTTCCTGTCCTCTGCTTTCTTCCCCTCCGACCTGATGCTCCAGCCCGCCTCGACGATCGCCAAGTACAACCCGCTCAGCTTCATCGTCGAGGGAGTTCGCGATCCGGTGATCTCCTCGCTGTCGCTCGACGCGGTCGCCAAGGC
Source organism: Solirubrobacterales bacterium (assembly GCA_050697175.1). Lineage (GTDB taxonomy): Bacteria > Actinomycetota > Thermoleophilia > Solirubrobacterales > 70-9 > AC-56. Next base: position 4,862 of record JBOGZB010000292.1, read on the forward strand.
GCTCGGCGCGGTCGCGCTGATCGGCGGGGTCAGCATCGGTCTGAGCGCCGCGGCGCTGAGGCAGCGCCTGCGGTCGGGAGGCTAAGCGCGTGGGGTGGCGAGCCGACCTCGAGATGGTCACCGCGCTGGTTCGCCGGGCGGCCAACGAGCTGCTCAGAGTTCCGGGCGCCGCGATCCCGGGGGTGCTGGCGCCGACGATCTTCTTCCTCGGCCTGACCTCGGTGTTCGGCCACCTGACCCTGCTGCCGGGCTTCGACACGCAGAGCTACCAGAGCTTCCTGATTCCGATCAGCCTCATGCAGGGAGCAGGGTTCACGGGGGCAGCGACCGGAGTGAACCTGGCGCGCGACATCGAGCTCGGCTGGTTCGACCGGCTGCTGGTCTCCCCCGCCCCGCGCTCGGTCCTGCTGGCCGGGCTGGTGATCTCGGCCAGCCTGCGGTCGCTGATCCCGGCGTCGGTCCTGCTGATCGTGGGGTTCGCGCTCGGGGTCAGCTGGCCGGGGATCAGCGGCCTCGCGATGGCGGTCGTGATCGTGATGGGGATGGGAACGCTGGCGGCGCTGTGGGGGTGTGCGCTGGCCTTGAAGTTCCGCTCCCAGTCGGCGGCGCCGCTGATGCAGGCGGGGATGTTCGTCCTCATCCTGACCACCACGGCGTACGCGCCGCTCGCGCTGCTGAGCGGCTGGCTCCACACGGTCGCCCAGTACAACCCGGCGACCCAGATCGTCGAGGCCGCTCGGCAGGGATTCATCGGCGGAGTGACCTGGGGCAACACGTGGCCCGGCCTGCTGGCGCTCGTGGGGCTGCTCGCCGTGCTGACGGCGTTCGCCCTTCGGGGCATGCGCCGCACGGCGGTTTGATGAACCGCTCCTACGGCTCGGCTTCGCCTGCGGAGCCGTAGGGTTGGGGCGCCGTCGGGGCGGCAGGGTGACTCGCGCGACCCGCGCTGAACAACTCCGCCGGCTGCTCCGCTTCACGTCCGCTGCCGGCGGGTTCGCGCGCGTTGCCGGGCGCCAGGGGGTAGCCCCGTGACCCGCGACTTCGTCGCTAGTTCGAGCGAGCTCGCCTCAGTGACGAGGGGAGTCCTGTCGGGAAACTGGACCGAGGGGAGGCGGGGTTCCACTCCCTATGCCTACACGCGGCCGAGCCCGGGTCGATACCCGTGGCAGTGGTACTGGGACTCGTGCTTCGCGGCGATCGTGTGGCGGCGATTCGCCCCGGAGCGCTCGCGCGCCGAGCTCGAGAGCCTGCTGCGCGCCCGTCGCGACGACGGATTCGTCGGGCACACGATCTTTTGGGACCACCCGGTCTCGCTGACGCGGAGGCTGTTCTACAACGTCGAGTCGAGCCGTGCGCCGATGACCTCGACCATCCAGCCCCCGCTCCTGGCCTGGGCGTGGCGAATCGCGGTGGGCGATCCGGCCACGGAGCCCGCGATCGTCGCCCACCATCGGTGGTTGCAAGACAACCGCGACCTCGAGGGCGACGGGCTCTTGTGGCTCGTCCAACCCGACGAGTCGGGGCTCGACTCCTCGCCCAAGTTCGACCCTGTCTGGGGTTGGCGGGCGCACGCGAGGGTGGGGTTCCCGCTGCTGGTGGCCAGGAACCGGCGATTCGACTGGGACGCGCACCGGGTCCGCGACGCCGGCGGCCCCGTGCTCTGCGAGGTGGTGACCAACGTCCTGTGGGGGCTGTCGCGCCTGGCGATGGGCGAGCCCTCGATCACGCCGGCGCTCGTCGACCGCCTCTGGGACGAGCGGCTCGGGATGTTCTGCGACGAGGCGCAGGGAACCCGGTTCGGGGGTGGTGTGGGTGCGGGCGGACGGGACGGTGGCGGTGAGGCCGGGCACGAGGGTCTTGTCAGCGGGGGTGGGGCTGGTCATGGAGGTGCCCCGGCGGATTCTCCCGGCGGCGAGACTGCGGCTGAGCACCCGGATGTTCGAAGTGGGGGTGTGTCGGGCGGCGAGGGCCGATTCGGTGTGATGCGGCCGGCGATTGAGACGTGGGCAGCGCTGGCGCCCCTGGCGCTGCCTGACCTCCCGGAGGCGATCGGGCATCGGCTGGTCGAGGAGCATCTGCTCGATCCCGGACGCTTCTGGCTGCCCGTTCCTCCGCCCTCGGTTTCGGCGGCCGAGTCGAGCTTCGAGCCGGGTCGGGGGCGCGGCTGGGTGCGCCGCTACTGGCGCGGACCCACCTGGGTCAATGCCGCCTGGCTCCTGTGGATCGGGATGACGCGGCTCGGCTACCGCGAGCAAGCCGCGTGGATGGCTCGAACGATCGCCGAGGTGATCGGGCGCGAGGGCCTTCGCGAGTACTACCACCCGCTGAGCGGCGCCGGCTTGGGCGCCACCGACTTCGCCTGGACCGCCCTCGCCGTCGAGATGGCCCACCCGGACCCCGCCGCCGCCCGCAGCTACCTGTAGCGCCCCAGCCGACGCCCTCGCCCTCGCCCCGGCACCGATCGCGCCCCTCCGCCTCAGCCGCGCGTGTCGACTTACGAC
>JBOGZB010000293.1:0-10911 GCA_050697175.1 Solirubrobacterales bacterium
GACACCTCGTCGGCCTCGAAGCGCAGCGCGTCCGGGTCGCCCCGCTCGAGCGCGCTCTCGACCTCGCTCCACTCGAGCGGGGTCGACACGGTGGGCCGCTCTCGCGCCCGCAGCGAGTAGACGGCGACGGTCGTCTTGTGCTGGTCGTTCTGGCTCCAGTCGACGAACACCTTCCCGGGCCGGAGCTTTCGCGCCATCCGCGAGACCACCATGTCGGGCTCGGCGCGCTCGAGCGCCTGGGCGACCGCCCGCGCGAACGGCTTCGTCCGCTCGTAGGTGACCTCGCCGTTCAGCGGCAGGTAGGCCTGGATCCCCTTCGAGCCCGAGGTCTTGGGGAAGCATTCGAGCCCCAGCTCTCCGAACATCTCGCGCAGCCGCAGCGCGATCCTGCAGCAGTCGACGACGTTCGCGGGCTCGCCGGGGTCGAGGTCGAAGGCGAGCACGGTGGGGCGCTCGATCGGCTCGGCGAGCGACAGCGAGGGGTGGAGCTCGAGCGCGGCGAGCTGCGCCATCCAGACCAGCGTCGCCTTGTCGTTGCAGACGCAGTAGTCGATGTCGCCGTCGTTGCGGCCGCTCCAGATCGCCGCGGTTCGCACCCACTCGGGCCGGTGCTTGGGGCAGCGCTTCTCATAGAAGTGGCCGGCGGCGACGCCGTTCGGATAGCGCTTCAGGGTCAGCGGCCGGTCGCGCAGATGGGGCACGAGCGCGTCCGAGACCCGGGCGTAGTAGTCGATCACCTGGCCCTTCGTGAACCCGGTCTCGGGCCACAGCACCTTGTCGAGGTTGGTCAGCTCGACCCGGTGCCCGGCGACGTCTACTTCGCGGCTTTGGCCTTGCGGGGCGATTTCGACTTGCCTCGGGAGCTCTTCGAGGCGGGCTTCTTTCGCTTGCCGGCCAGCGGCTCGCCCTTGACCGCGGCGAGGCTCTCCTCGAGCGCGGCCATCAGGTCGGGAGCCTTGGTGGGCTTCGGCTCGTCGGAAACCGCGGCGACGATCTCCTCGCCCCGCGCCTTTCGCTCGATCAGCGCCAGGAGCTCCTCGCGGTACTCGTCGCGGTACTTGTCGGGGTCGAACTCGCCGCTCAAGGACTCGATCAGCTGCTTGGCCATCTCGACCTCGCGCTTCTCGATCTTGCGGCCGTTCTGGGGAATCGCGTCGTCGAGCTCATCGGGCGAGACGACCTCGTCGGCGAATCGCATCGTCGCCATCGTCAGGACCTTGCCCATCGGCCGGATCGCGGCAAGGTTCTCTCGGCTTCGCAGCACGAAGCGGGCGATCGCGACCTTGTTCGAGTCGGCCATCGCCTTGACGAGGAGCGCGTATGCCTTCTCGGCGCCCTTGTCGGGCCCCAGGTAGTAGGGGTGGTCGAAGTAGATCGGGTCGATCTGGTCGAGGTCGACGAAGTCCTCGATCTCGATCGCCCTGGTCTTCTGGGGGTCGAGCTCCTCGAGCTCGGTGCGGGTCAGCACCACGTACTGCTCGGGTGCGACCTCATACCCCTTGACGATCTCGTCGTAGGGGACCTCCTCGCCGTCCGCCTCGGCGACCCGCCGGTGCCGGACCCGGGAGCTGTCGCTCGCCCGGAGCTCGCGGAAGCTGACCGACTTGCGCGAAACCGCGCTGTAGAGCCGAACGGGCACGTTCAGGAGCCCGAAGCTGATCGATCCTGTCCAGATTGCGCGTGCCATCTCTAGTCAGTTTTCCAAGTTACAGCTAGTTCCTGGGTACCCGCCCGGGAGCGCCATGAATCTTGCGCGGGGACCCGCTGGTAGTCAAGACCGGGTCAGGCGGTGGAACTCATCGGTCGGTCAGCCCCCGCCCGCCGCCGTGCAGCACCAGCCGGCCACGCCCGGGAAGCCGAGCGAGCCGATCGCGCCGGGCGCGAACTGGTGCGAGATCCCGGACACGGCGACGACCTTGCGGTCCGTCGGGCGGATGAACAGCCACTGGTCGGCCTTGGGCCAGCCGAGCAGGACCCAGGCGCCATTTGGCGACCAGGTGACGTCGCCGAACCGTCCGGGTCCGGCGAAGAGCCTGCGAAACGCGATATTGCGCGACCCCAGGCTGACGAGCTCGAGCTCGCTCCCGGCGCGCGTCCAGCGCGCCAGCGCGATTGCCCGACCGTTGGGCGCCAGCGCGGCCGCCTCGGCGGGGCCGCCGGTGGGCCCCTTGGCGATCGCCCGGCCCCGCTGGTCGAGGATCACGAAGAAGGATCGATTGACCACGAGGAGGCGCCCGGATGGCGACCAATCGAGGCCCTCCACGCCGCCGCCGAACGACGCCGAACGCCACAGCGTCCTGCCGGTCTCGACGTCCACCGCGCGGACCCGATGGTCCGCTCCGACGTAGGCCAGGACGTTGCGATCCGCACGCGGCGCCCAGGCCGGCGCCGTCGGGACGACCTTCGCGGCCAGGCGGCGGTCGCCAGTGCCGTCGCCGGCGACGACCCGCAGGGAGTGCCCTGCCAGGTAGGCGACCCTGATCCCGCTGGGCGCCCAGGCAGGGTCGCTCACGGGGCGGTTGGCGGACAGGGACCAGCGCACGGTCCCGTCGGGCTCGACGGCGGTGAGTTCCCGACCCTTGGTCACTGCGACGAAGAGGCCATGGGGGGACCACGTCGCGCCGTGGTAGGCGCCAAGGTGCCGCTTGGCGCCATCCTGCGCCACCACCCAGGCTCCGCGGGGGGCGGTGACCAGGAGGCGGCCCGAGGTCGGCAAGGAAGTGAGCTCGGGCCGCGCATTCGGTGCGCCGGGATGGACGACGTCGTGGACGAGGTCGGCCACCTTGGCGCCCGCGGGGCTGAGCCCGATGGCGAGCAGGACCAGGCCCACCCCCAGGGCGAGGACCAGGCGGCCCCAGCGGGGGCGGCGCGCCCGAGGCGTATCGGCCTGCTCGAATCCGGCCCGGACGACGCGCCATCCGCGCTCCGCTGCTCCGTGCTCGTCGGGAGGGGACGCATCACGGAGCAACTCGGCGAGCCGTTCAGCGTTCATGGAGCTGGCTCCTCGAGCAGCGCCTGGAGGCCATCCAGGCCTCGGCGCAGCCGTGAGTTCACCGTGCCTCGCGGCAACTCGAGCATCGCGGCGATCTCTCCGGGCGTGTACTCCAGGAGGTACCGAAGGACGACGACGGCGCGGTGCTCGGGCGACAGCGATGCGAGGGCGGCGACGGTCGCGTCGGAGTACGGGCGGCCACCCGCCTCTGCACTGCCGCCCTCCTCGGAAGCTGGAAGCTCGACGCCCGCCTCGATCGCGGCCTCGCTCCGCAGTGCCCGCGCCCGGGCCCAGTCGATTGCGCGATTGACGACGATTCGGTTCAGCCAGGGGCCGAACGGGCGTCGGCGATCGAAGCGGTCGATCGCCCGGACGGCGGACAGGAACGACTCCTGCGCGATGTCCTCGGCCGCAGCCGCGTCGTGGACCACGAGGTAGGCGGCCCGATGCGCCCATGGCCAGTGGCGCCGGTAGAGCTCTTCGAGGGCATCCTCGGAGCCCGCCTGGGCGGCCTTGATCCAGCGGCGCTCCTGGCGGCGCTCGCTCGCCGGCCGCATCGAAGCGTGGCCGCCTGTCGGGATTGGTACCGCGATGCTGTTCACGACTCGATCGTCGCCCAAATGGGTCTCCTCCCCGGTGCCCGTGGCGACCAGCACCGGTTTCAGTGCCCCAATCTTCCCCCGAAGGGTCCAAACGCAGGCCATTCACGCAATACGAGCGGGGGACCGCGTGCGGTCCCTTCGCTGGGTCTACCCGGAGATTCGGGCGACGGCCGCGCCTTCGCGCTCCTCCGCCGCCCGAGAAAGCGGCCCGGGAGGCAGCTCGACCACGAATGACGAGGTCCCACCGAACCGGTGGTTCTGCCAGTTGGGGGCGGTGCCCGCCAGCCAGGGGAGGTGACGGAAGGGCAGCCCGGACAAGCGGGCGTATCGCCGCGCCACGGAGACGCTCGGGCCCCACGCGCGGACCATCGACTCTGCCTCCTGGTGAAACCAGATCGTGATGTCCGGATGAATGGCCTCGATCATCGCCGCGGCCAGCCGCGTCTCGGGCTCGGAGAACGGGTGCGGACCGGAGTACTGAAGGTCCCACCGGCGCCCGATCGCTCGCCAGTCGGCGGGAAAGTTGCGGTTCAGGTCGACGCCGTGGCCATTGAGCCGGGTTCCGCGAGCGAGCCCGTCGGGGTTGAGGTTCGAGACGAAGAAGATCCTCCCCGCCGGTGGACAGCCGCCCATCGTGAAGTCGTGGATCGCCGAGGCGGCGCACTCGGTGCCGTGGATGCAGCCGAAGACGAGCACCTTCCGATACCAGCGGTTCGGATCGCTGGTTCCGTCGAATCGCCTGGGATTCGGGTATCCGTACGCCTCGACGCGGATGCGGCGGCCCAAGGCGGAGCGGCCCGCCGTGATCGTCGTTCGGCTGGACGGCATGCCCGGCAGCGCCGTTCGGTCGAGCCGCGTGAGCTTGGTGGTCAATGGGTCCGGTGAGGGGCTCGCCGGTGCGGCTGCGGAGGCGGACCGCTCGTGCCTGCCGGTGCTCGCGCCGGCTCCCCAGAGGCAGACGGTGAAAGCGGCCGCGACAACGAGCACCGGCGTGATCGGCATTCGGCTACGCGTCGTGTGGGGCCAGATCGCTCGGGTGACGCCGGCGAGCGATGAGGATGAAGGCGCCGGTGGCGAGCGTTGCCACGACGACGGCCGGGATGATGAGCCGCCAGACGTCACCGTTGCCGGTGTCGGGCACGGGGGGTGGGGCACCCGGGCTTCGGACCTCGAACGTTTGGGTATCGACTACGGCAATCGGCCGCCCCTCGTCGGCGACCGTGAGCGTCGAGCCGTCGCCGCTCACACCCAGGCCCAGCTGGTAGAGGTCCCTGCGGCCCGCAAGGGATGGAGTGTCGATGCAGACGGCGTGTCCCTCGGCGGTGTCGAGGGCGTGAACGAACGGGTGCTTGCCGCCGCCGTCGTAGAGCGTGTATGCCCAGCGACCATCGGGGCTCGTAGCGCGCGTCAGCGGGTAGCCGCGCATCTCGTCCGGGTTCTCCTCGTTCGGGTCGACGATCGGCTTGGCGATGAGCTCCCCAGCCGCGACGTCGTATGCGCGGACCGCATAACGGGTTGGATCGGCTGCCGACAGGTACTCGATGAAATAGAGGCGCGAGCCGTCCGACGAGATCGCGTCGAAGCTGAAGTCCCCGTTGAGCGTCAGGCGATCGCGAACGCTGAGCCCATCGGCACCGAGGATCAGGAGGTGAGTCCTGGACTGCGGGAAGCTGGCGCGCGGCCTGATCAGAACCAGAGTGCTTCCGTTCGCCGATAGCCCGCCGGGCGACCCATCCAGGGCGACCGCAGGAACGGTGTAGCTCCCAGGCACGGACCTCGAGTCAAGCACCGCCCCGCCGGCGCCCAGCTCGCGAATCGTGGTCGCACCATGCTTGGTGCGGGTTACGAAATGGGTGCCGCCCGGGCCGGGGACGCCGCCGCTCGGTGTGATCACTCCAGGGACGGGAAGGCCGTCGGCGCCGGCACGGGGAGCGCTCGCCACCAAGGTGAGCGCGATTGCGCCCCATGCCACTCCGAGAATCCGTCGAGCCATCTCTCGTCCTCCTCGTTTGGGGTGCGATGCATTTGGGGTACGACCAGGGGGGTTCGGGAGGTCCAGGAGATCGGCGACGGGCGAGTGCGAGACGTCGCGGCGGGCGCATCAGCCATAGCCGGGCCGAAGCGCAACGGGTCTCGTCGTAATGGCGGTGGAGCCGTTGGCGTATTCCACCTCGATCCGCACGGAGGCGCTCACCGGAGGCTCTCCCGCCCGATAGTCGTCGGCTCGGTGTGGCAGGCGCAGTGGCCCGTCACCGAGTCCGGCGGGGTGCAGGAACGCCTCCCAGTAGCTCCTTCGCGAGCTGGAGAGTGCGCGGCCCGGCACGGGTTGTGGCGAATCGGTCAGGGCCGCAGGCAGCAACGCTGGAAGCGATGAGGAACCCGGCCGCGACGGCCACGAGCTGATGGCGGTTCATCCCTCGGCAATACGTCTCGACCGCCCGGTGAGGTCCTGGCGACGTGCCGGGTTCGCGGTCGCGAGCGCGCCGCAGGGTGATAATCAGCTGATGCTCTTCGAGCTCGAGCGCGTGACGATGTCTCGCGACGGCAAGATCGTGCTCCAGGACCTGAGCGCGTCGCTGCCGACCGGTGCGAGCTGCGTCGCCGGACCGTCGGGGAGCGGCAAGTCAACACTCCTTCGGTTGCTCAATCGGCTTGCCGATCCCGACTCGGGGGCGGTGCGCTACGAGGGCTCGGACGTACGCGAGCGCGACCCGCTCGAGCTCCGGAGGGAGGTCGGCCTGGTGCCGCAGCTCCCGGCGCTTCTCGAGGGAACGGTGGAGGACAACATCCGCTTCGCCGCGGACCTTGCCGCGCGCGACCCGGACGTTCCGCGGTTGCTCGATCTCGCCGGGCTCGATCGGTCGTTCGCCCCGCGGCCCGCCGGCAAGCTCTCGGTCGGCGAGCAGCAGCGCGTGATGCTCGCGCGCGCTCTGGCGCTGGAGCCCCGGGTGCTGCTGCTGGATGAGCCGACCTCGGCGCTGGACGCCGACGCCCGCAACGCGGTCGAGCACACGCTCCTGCACCTCCGCGAGCGGGTCCGGGTCTCCACCGTGCTCGTCACCCACGACCTCGACCAGGCCCGCCGGATGGCCCACTGGGTCGTGAGACTCGACGAGGGCCGGCTGGTGGCTGAGGGCAGCGTGGCCGAGTACCTCGCTGTTTGAGCGCATCGGCGGTCTGACTGCTGGTCAAAGTGCGGCCATGTGGAAGATCGGGCCGTGAACCCGCCCGATCTTGGTGGCCCTGGGAGCGCCGGGACGGTAAGTCATGATCCTGCCCCCGCCGGCACTGAAGAAGAGCCGGCCGTCGGACGCTGACCACGCCATAGCGTGGTAGTCCGGGTCGAGCCGGGAGCCCGCGACGATGCTTGCGGCCCCTCTCCTCAGGTTCACGAGGGCCATCGACCATCTGGCCCCGTCAGGGTCCTTCGCTTCCGCATCGGGGACGACAGGAACCGCCAGAAGCGAGCCATCCGGTGAGAAGGCGCCCTCGTATTTGAAGGAGTAGCCGGCCGGGGGCTTCACCTGCTTCGTCTTGCCGGTTCGACCGTCGGTGATGCGTAATCGTTGGCAGGAGCCCCCGCACCACGCGATCTGGTTCTCGCGGGTGTCGAACACGGACGGCGCCCGACCGGGTACCCGAACCGTTACCTCTCGCCTCCTCACATCCCAGACGCGCAGGCCGTCGTCCGTTACGAACACCAGCCCTGCCCTTGCGGCGCTCACGGGAAAGCTTCCGGGGCCCCCCGGCCACCAATCCAGCCCCGGCGCACGAGCGGTCCGGGTCACCCGGCCATCAACGGTCACCTCGCGAACCGTTCGCAGCTTCAGCGTCGGCCAGGTCCCACGGACCTTCTTGCGGTGGTCGCGGAGGGCGAGCCACACCCGCCCGTCAGTGGCCGAGGGAACGATGCTCCAGGCAGATCCGATGTGCCGTACGTGAGGCGGGCCGGGTCGGTGGGGGTCATACACGGATGTCCTCCCCGACGCGATCACCAACTTTCCTCCACTCGGTACGAAACAGACGTCGGCGTCGGAGCAGCCGACCATGATCGGCAGCGTGCGCGCCCGCCCGGTTTGGACGTTTAGCGCGACCAGCCGGTCGAGGTTTCCCTTCGCCAGACCTTCGAGGTAGAGCGTGCCAGGACCATGGGCCCGCCCGCTCGAGGTCGAGCCGCCCCCGCCGCAGCCAGCGAGCACAGCGGCCAGCATTACCACCAGGCTGACGGAGACGCAACGCATCGCGTCGAGCACTACGAGCACGCGGACGCCAGAGGTCCCGGCTTCAAACCACCCGGAGCCTGGGTGCGTCCTTGTCCGTCCGGTGTCACGCGTAGGCTACGAACATATGTTCGTGCCCGAGTCACCGGTGGGCCTGCACGACCCAACACCGCAGCAACCGCGCGACCCCGAGCTCGTGGAGATCTCGCTCGAGGTGCTCGAGCACGAGATCTGCCAGCTCGCGTCGGACATGACGGCCGGCATGGCGCGCTGGCTGGCGCTGGTGGGGGAGTTCGACCGCCGCGACGGGTGGAATGACTGGTCCGGGTGTCGGTCCACGGTGGGGTGGATCTCTTGGCGTTGCGCCCTCTCGCCGCGGGCGGCGCGCGAGCACGTTCGCGTTGCGCGAGCCCTGACGGGGCTTCCCGGGATCCGCGCCATGTTTGAATCAGGTCGTCTGAGCTACTCCAAGGTGCGGGTGCTGACCCGGGCTGCGGAGCCCGACTCCGAGTCCGACCTGCTAGAGCTCGCCGAGCACGCGACGGCGTCCCAGCTGGAGCGAATGCTGCGCGCCTTTCGCCGGGTGACTCGGGCCGAGGCCCAGGCTGCCCATGAGAACCGCTACCTGACCTGGCATTGGGACGAGGACGGCTCGCTCTGCCTCCGCGCCCGTCTCCCTGCCGAGGAGGGAGCGCTCGTTCTCGCCTCCCCCGAGGAGTCCCATGCGGCGTTGGTGCGAAACCGTGACGATTCCGTGTGCGGCCCCGCGGGGCCGCCGCACGGAAACGGCCCCGCTGGGCCGGCGGACCCCGATCGCTTGCGGGAGCATCCCCTCCCGACGCGCGCAGACGCCCTCTGCTCGATGGCCGAGACCGCGCTCGCCCGTGGTCCCACTCCCCGTGCAGGCCCCGACCGCCATCACCTCATCGTCGACGTCGACCTGGATCTCCTGTCGCGCGATGGCGAAGGGGTCGTGCACGTTCGCGACGGTCCCGCCCTCGCGCCGGAGGCCGCCCGGCGCCTCGGCTGCGATGCATCCCTGGTTTCGATCGCCAGCGCGGGCGGCGAGGCCCTCTCGGTCGGCCGCCGAACCAGATCCATTCCTCCCCACATCAGACGGGCGCTCGAGGCCCGCGACAAGGGTTGTCGCTTTCCGGGTTGCGAGAACCGCAGGTGGGTCGACGGCCACCACATTGAGCACTGGGCGAAGGGCGGTGAGACAAGCCTCGACAACCTCGTCCTGCTCTGCCGCCACCATCATCGGCTTCTCCACGAGGGCGGCTACTCGGTCAAGCGCCGCGCCGCCGACGGCCGGCTCGACTTCCGGCGCCCAGACGGGCACGCGATCCCGGTCTCGCCACGGCTGCCGCCAGCCGGCGAGCCTCCTGCCGCCGTGACCGTCCGCGGTCCGCTGATGGCGGGCACTGGCGAGACGATGGATCTGGCCTCGTGCGTCGACGCGGTGTTCGCGGCGACCAGGCACGGATAATCCCGTCGATGCCGATCGAGCCCGCTCGCCTGTGACCAGCTCCTCGATCCAGGTCAGCATCGGCGACGTCGCGGCCACGCTCGCGCTGGTGGCGGTCGCGGTGGCGGTCTCGTTCTGGCGCCGGGCGGACCTCGAGCGCGACATCGGGATCGCCGTGGTGCGCTCGGCGATCCAGCTGACCGCGATCGGGTACGTGATCAATTTCATCTTCGACCAGGACACGCTGTGGTTCGTGTTCGCGCTGATCGCGGTCATGGTGGTGTTCGGCGCCCTCCAGGCCAGAACCCGTGCCAGGCGGGTGCCCCACCCGTTCTGGCCACTGCTCACCGCGCTCGCGGTCGCCGCGGCGGGCACCCTGGGGCTCGTCGTCGTCCTGGGCGTATTCGACCCGACCCCGCGCTATCTCGTCCCGGTCGGCGGGATGGTGGTCGGGAACTCGATGACCGCCGCCGCCGTCTCTCTGAACCGGCTCGGCGACGAGGTGAACGACCGCGCCCGAGAGCTCGAGGCGACGCTGGCGCTCGGCGCGACCTCGACCCAGGCGGCCGCGCCGATCGTCCGCCGCAGCCTGCGCTCGGGGATGATCACCCTGATCGACTCGACCAAGACCACCGGCCTGATCTTCTTCCCCGGGACGATGGTCGGGATGCTGCTCGCCGGGGCAGAACCGACCGACGCCGTCCGCCTGCAGCTGATCCTCCTCTACGCGCTGCTCGGCAGCACCGCGATCGCCGCCCTGATCGCAACCGGCCTCGCCTATCGCAACTTCTTCACCCCGGCGCAGCAGCTCCGGGAGCTGGAGGGCGAGGCGGGCTGACTCCGGGAGCGGCCGCGGGGCCGGCGCCTACACTGACCTCCAGTGTCCCGCCAACAGCGACTGACGCTGATCGCGACGATCCTCGGCTCGACGGTCGTCTTCCTCGACTCGACGGTCGTCAACGTGGCGCTGCCCTCGATCGCCAGCGGGCTGAACGCCGGGCTGGCGGGGCAGCAGTGGGTGGTCGAGGCCTACATGCTGACCCTGGTCTCGCTGCTGCTGGTCGGCGGCTCGCTCGGCGACCAGTTCGGCCGGCGGCGGATGTTCGTCGCCGGCCTGATCGCCTTCGGCGCCACCTCGATCCTCTGCGCGCTCTCGCCCTCGGTCGAGTTCCTGATCGGTGCCCGCGCCCTGCAGGGGATCGCCGGGGCGCTGCTGGTGCCGGGCTCGCTGGCGATCGTCGCGGCGACCTTCGACGGCGAGGAGCGCGGCAAGGCGGTCGGGACCTGGACCGCCTGGACCGGGATCGCGACGGTCTTCGGGCCGGCCGGGGGTGGCGCCCTGATCAGCATCGTCTCCTGGCGGGCGATCTTCGCCGTCAACCTGCCGCTGATCGCCTTCACCGTCTACCTGGCCCTGCGGGCGGTCGCGGAGTCGCGCGACCCCGACGCCCACCGGGGGATCGACTGGGCCGGCGTCGTCCTCTCGGCCGCCGGTCTCGGCGGCCCGGTCTTCGCGCTGATCGAGCAGCCGAAGCACGGCTGGAGCGATCCGCTCGTCTGGATCCCGCTCGCTGCCGGCGTCGCCTGCTTCGCCGCTTTCGTCCTCTACGAGGCGCGCGCCCGCCACCC
>JBOGZB010000294.1:0-5556 GCA_050697175.1 Solirubrobacterales bacterium
CGTCCTCGGTCCGCTCGAGGCGCAGCGACATGTCGCCGGTCGCCTCGCGTTCGATCTTCCCGGTCGCGGCGTGGTCGGGGGCGAAGTCCGCCACCGCGGCCGCCATCAGGAGCACATGACATCGGTCGAACTCCCGACCGAGCGCCGTCGCCAGCTCGGCCGTCGTCTCGACGTCGATCCTCCGCACCGCCGCCGGGGACTCGAGCGCGACGTTCGCCGCCACCAGCGTCACCTCGGCGCCGCGTCGTGCCGCGCGCTCGGCGAGGGCGATCCCCATCCTGCCGCTCGAGCGGTTGCCGAGAAAGCGAACCGAGTCGATCGGCTCCCTCGTCCCCCCGGCGCTGATCAGCACTCGCGTCCCGTCCCAGCTTCCACCCGGACGGCCCGCCAGCGCCTCGACGTCGGCGAGCAGCCGCTCGGGCGAGGGCAGGCGACCGATGCCGTTCTCGCCACGCGAGGCGAGCGCTCCCTCCTCGGGCTCGATCACGGTCACCCCGCGCTTTCGAAGCGTCTCGAGATTGGCCTGGGTCGCCTGGTCGAGGTACATGCGGTCGTTCATCGCCGGGGCGATCGCGCGCGGGGCCGCACAGGCCAGGAACGAGGTCGTGAGCATCGAGTCGGCGCTCCCGGTGGCCAGCTTGGCGATCGTGTTCGCCGACGCCGGGGCCACCAGGTACACATCGGCGTTGGCGGCGAGCTCCAGGTGGCCGATCGGATCGTGGTCGGGCGGCGGATCGCCGGGGAAGGCGCCGCGCATCGGATCGCGCTCGAACTCGTCGCTCAGGACCGGCGCCCCGACGATCGCCTCGAACGACGCGGCGCCCACGAACCGCTTCGCGGACGGCGTCATCAAAACGCGCACGCCATGTCCGGCACGCGTCGCCAGTCGAGCCAGCTCGAGCGCCTTGTAGGCGGCGATGCCGCCGCTGACCCCGAGCAGGATCCGGGCCATCGCCCTACCCGCGCCGCCTCAGGTGCGGTAGCGGTAGTCGAGCTTGCCCGCCGCGAGCTCCTCGAGCGCGATCGTCAGGTAGTTGCCCGAGGGGATGTCGATCATCGGCGGCGTGTACTCCTCGTAGCTTCCCTCTCCGAGCGCGCGGTAGTAGCTGTTGAGCTGGCGGGCCCGCTTCGCCGCCACGACCACCGCGGCGTAGTGGGAGTCGGTGCGGTCCATGAGCTTGTCGACACGTGGCTTGATCATCGGGGTCTATCTTAGGGGTCCGAGCCGAGTTCATCGCGCACGATCTCCTCCAGGCGGGCGGCCGCGCCCTGAACCTCGTCGTTGACGACCACGTGGCGGAACTCCTCCTGCGCGGCCAGCTCGAGCTCCGCGGTGCGCAGGCGCTCATCGATGTCGCCCGGGGAATCGGTCCCGCGACCCTCGAGCCTGAGCCGCAGGGCCCGTGGGTCCGGAGGCGCGATGAAGACCTGGACCGACTCGGGCATCGCGGCCCGCACCTGCCGGGCGCCCTGCACTTCGATCTCGAGCACGACCGAGCGTCCGCCGTCCACCCGTCGCGTGACCTCCGGGCGCAGGGTTCCGTACCGGTTGCCGCTGTAGGCGGCGTGCTCGAGGAACTCGCCGTCGCGGGCCCGCCGGTCGAAGTCGTCGCGGTCCAGGAAGTGGTAATCGCGGCCGTCGACCTCGCCCTCGCGTGGCCCACGCGTGGTCGCCGAGACGGACAGCTCGAGCCCGGGCACCCGCCGCAGGAGCTCGCCGATCAGCGTCCCTTTTCCCACCCCGGAGGGCCCTGTGATCACGAAGACCTTCGCCACCGGCCGAATCCTTACCTACCGAGCGGCGCGTCAGCCGGCCGGCAAATGCTCAATCCGTGTCGAATCCGTGACCGCTCTAGCGGCGAAGCTGTGAGACGAGCTCGCCGCGCTGGCGCTGCGAGAGGCCGCCGATCGTCTTCGACGGGGAGATCCTGCACTGGCCGAGGATCTTGTTCGCCTTCACCCGCCCGTACTTCGGGACCGCGAGGATCATGTCGAACGCCTTGGCCGACAGCACGTAGTCGGGCGGATCGAGCAGCAGGGTCTCGATCTTCGCCTTGCCGGCCTTCAGGTCGCGCTTCAGCTGGGCCCGCTTCGATCGGATCTCGTTTGCCCGTGTGAGGGCCCGCATCCGCTGCTCGTGGGATCGCTCGGGAACAGCGGCGGCGGTGTCGACGGAGGGGGCCATCGGCGGCGGCGATCATATACCCGCTTCGACTGGCCGAAAAGGGGGTCGGGCCCCTTTCTCGGCAAATTCGCTTCGACCTTAGGTTGAGGTCGATGCCCCGATCCGGCCGATCAGGTCCTCCGACACGCCGGACCGCGACTGGGTGAGAGCGGCCCCAAGCTCAGACTTGACGCGGGATCCGGCCAGCGGATCTCGAAAGCTCGCGGTTCCGACCGCGACGGCCCTTGCCCCGGCGGCGAGGAATGAGAGGGCGTCGGCGCCGGACTCGATCCCCCCCATCCCGACCACCGGAATCGTCGTCGCCGACGAGACGCGGCGAACCTGATCGAGCGCGTAATGACGGATCGCGGCCCCCGAGAGCCCTCCCCCGCCACCCCCGAGCCAGGGCTCCATGGTGTCCGGGTCGAGGGCGGTGGCCCGAAGCGTGTTGATCAGCGACAGGGCGTCGGCGCCCCCCTCCTGCGCCGCGAGCGCGATCGTCTCGGGCTCGGCGACGTTCGGCGTCAGCTTGACGATCAGCGGCTTCGAGGTGAGCGGGCGAACCGCCTCGAGCAGGCTCCGGGTCTCGTCGGGCTGCTGGCCCACGATCAGCCCAGACTCGACGTTCGGACACGAGATGTTGAGCTCGAGGGCGGCCACCTCGTCGCGGCCCGCCACCCCGCCCACCAGTCGCCCGAACTCCGCGTGGCTCGTCCCCATGACCGAGACGATCAGCGGGACCCCGAGCTCGGCGAGCTGGGGCAGGTCCTCGTCGCAGAACCCTTCGAGGCCCTTGTTCGGCAACCCGATCGAGTTGACCATCCCGGACGGCGTCTCGAAGATCCGCGGCGGCGGGTTGCCCGCACGAGGCTCCGGGGTGATCGTCTTCGACACGAAGGCGGCGAACGGGAAGGACTCCCAGATCGCCTCGCCGAACGCCCTTCGGGCCGCGATCGCGTCGAAGGTCCCGCTTCCGTTCAGCACCGGGTGCTCGAGCCTCACTCCCGCCAGGTCGATGCTCAGCTCCATGACGCGATCAATGCCCTGAGCCGGCGACCAGCGCGGTCTCGACCTCCCCGGCGCCGACCACGGGGCCGTCGACGCAAAGCCGCAGGTATCCACCGCCCGCCCGAGGGACCGCGCACCCGAAGCAGGCTCCGAATCCGCACCCCATAGGCGCCTCCATCGCCAGCTCCGCGGTGATCCCCTTCTCGATCGACCTCGTTCGAACGGCCTCGAGCATCGGCGGCGGCCCGCATGCGTAGACCGCCGCGGTGTCGGCGGTGTCGCCCTCGAGCATCCCGTCGAGCAGGTCCGTGACATAGCCCCTGTGACCCACGTGGCCGTCCTCGCTCGCGAGCCGGACCTCGCAGCACGAGAAGAGCTCCTCGACCGCCCCCGAGTGGCGCCGGTCGCGAAACCCGATCAGGGTTCGAACCGCGATCCCGCGCTCGGCCAGCTGGCGACGCAGGATCGCAAGCGGCGCCAGGCCGATGCCCCCGCCGACCAGGATCGCGCCGGCGATCCTCGGGCCGAGCTCTCGCGGTTGGGAGAACGGGCGCCCGAGCGGACCGGTCACCCACAGGGCCTCTCCGGGCCGAAGCGCCCCGAGGCGCTCGGTGCCCGGCCCCACGTCCTCGACCAGGAAGTCGAGGCGCAGCCCGCCGTCGGCCCGGCCCGCCTCGGCGACCGAGAAGGCCCGCGGCAGGTAGGGCCGCCCGTCGCGCGATCCCCACCCGCCGGCGGCAGCGAGCATGTAGACCTGCCCGGCCCGCGGCTCGGGGCCGACGCGGTCGAGGGCCGAGAAGATCCGGTAGCCGCCCGCTTGGCGCGCGTCCACCACCTCGCACAGTCTCCGACCGAGGGGCGCCGGCGCGCGCCCGGCGACGGGCTCGGCGGTCGCTGTTCTCTCAGCGCTGACCGCGCACCTCGTCGCGATCGGCGGGCTGGGCGGCGTGGGCGGCCTCGTGAAGCTCCTGAAGCGAGAGCGGTGGCGGCCCTCCCTCGCGCAGCGCGAAGATCGAGCGAGCGGCCGCCGAGGCGCCGGTCATCGTCGTCACGCAGGGGATTCCCCGGCGGACGGCGGCGCTTCGGATCTCATAGCCGTCGCTTCGCGCCCCGCCGCCGGTCGGTGTGTTGATCACCAGGTCGACCTCGTGGTCACGGATGTAGTCGACGACGTGGGGCGAGCCGTCGGCGATCTTGTTGATCGCCATCACGGGCACTCCCATGCGGGAGATCGCCTGGGCGGTTCCATGGGTCGCGATCACCCGGAACCCGAGGTCGTGAAAGCGTGCCGCGAGCTGAGTCGCCGCCGGCTTGTCGGTGTCGGTGACCGTGATGAACACGGTCCCCTCGCGCGGCAGGGCGATCCCTGCGGCGGTCTGGGCCTTGCCGAATGCGGTCGGGAAGTCGGACGCGATCCCCATCACCTCGCCGGTCGACTTCATCTCGGGGCCGAGCACCGAGTCGGCCCCGGCGAATCGCGCGAACGGCAGCACCGCCTCCTTGACGCTGACGTGGCTCGTCGGGGCATCCGGAAGCCGCTGCTCGGCGAGCGTTTCTCCCAGCATCAGCCGGCAGGCGACCTTGGCGAGGGGGACGCCCGTCGCCTTCGACACGAAGGGGACCGTTCGCGAGGCCCGCGGGTTCGCCTCGATGACGTAGAGCCTGCCCCCTGCGACCGCGTATTGGACGTTGATCAGGCCCACTACGCCGAGCTCGAGCGCTATCCGCCGCGTGGTCTCGCGGATCTCCTCGAGCATCTCCTCCCCGAGGCTCATCGGCGGAAGGACGCACGCCGAGTCGCCTGAATGCACCCCCGCCTCCTCGACGTGCTGCATGATGCCCGCGGTGTGGACCTCGGTTCCGTCGCAGAGCGCATCGACGTCCACCTCGATCGCGTCCTCGAGGAACCGGTCGAGGAGCAGGGGGTGCTCCTGGTCGGCCTTCACGTTCGCCTCCAGATAGGAGGCGAGGTCGTCCTCGGCGTAGCAGATCTCCATCGCCCGGCCACCGAGGACGTAGGAGGGCCGCACCAGGAGCGGGAAGCCGACGTCGGCCGCGATCACGGCGGCCTCATCGGCCGACAGGGCCGTCCCGTACGGCGGATGAGCGATTCCAAGCTTTCCGAGCAGCGCTCCGAAGCGGCCCCGGTCCTCCGCGAGGTCGATCGCGTCGACCGGGGTGCCGAGCAGTCGGGCCCCTGAGTCCTCGAGGGCCCGGGCGAGCTTCAGCGGGGTCTGGCCGCCGAACTGCACGATCACGCCGTCCGGAAGCTCGGACTCGATGACCGCGAGCACGTCCTCGGCCGTCAGGGGCTCGAAGTAGAGCCGGTCGGAGGTGTCGTAGTCGGTCGAGACGGTCTCGGGGTTGCAGTTGACCATCACCGC
>JBOGZB010000295.1:0-3224 GCA_050697175.1 Solirubrobacterales bacterium
GCTCGAAGTAGAGCCGGTCGGAGGTGTCGTAGTCGGTCGAGACGGTCTCGGGGTTGCAGTTGACCATCACCGCGTCGCGCCCCGACTCGCGCACCGTCATCGCCGCATGCACGCAGCAGTAGTCGAATTCGATGCCCTGACCGATCCGATTCGGCCCCGAGCCCAGGATCACCACCGAGGCGCGGTCGCCGCGGCGAACCTCGGACCCCGGCTCGCGCTCGTAAGCCGAGTAGTAGTAGGGCGTCCGCGCCTCGAACTCGGCGGCGCAGGTGTCGACCGACTTGTAGTTGCAGGCGAGTCCTTGCGTCCCGTCGCCGTCGAGCGCCAGGGCCCGGAGCTCGTCCAGGAACCAGGGGTTGATCGAGGTCCGCTCGGCCACCTCGCTCGGCTCCGTCCCGCGCCGAAACGCCTCCAGGATCAGGTCATAGCGGTCCGGCGCGGGGGTTCCCAGCCGGTCCAGGAGCTCGCCGGTGTCGGCGGGCACGTCGGGGTCTGAATCAAGCTCTCTCGAGCGCATCGCCTTGGCGAACGACTCCCGGAAGGTCCGGCCGATCGCCATCGCCTCTCCGACCGACTTCATGTGGGTCGACAGGCTTCCCTCGGCGCCGGGGAACTTCTCGAACGCGAACCGCGGCACCTTGGTGACCACGTAGTCGATCGTCGGCTCGAACGCGGCCGGGGTCGCCATGGTGATGTCGTTCGGGATCTCCTCGAGCGCATAGCCCACCGCGAGCTTCGCCGCGATCTTCGCGATCGGGAAGCCGGTCGCCTTCGAGGCGAGCGCCGAGGAGCGCGATACGCGTGGGTTCATCTCGATCACGACGACCTCGCTGGTCTCGGGGTTGACCGCGAACTGGATGTTGGAGCCGCCGGTCTCGACGCCGACCGCCCGGATCACCCGCAGGGCCTGGTCGCGAAGCTCCTGGTAGAGGCGGTCGGTCAGGGTCTGCGCCGGGGCCACGGTGACGCTGTCCCCCGTGTGGACCCCCATCGGGTCGATGTTCTCGATCGAGCAGATGACCACGACGTTGTCATTTCGATCCCGCATCAGCTCGAGCTCGAACTCACCCCATCCGAGCACCGACTCCTCGACCAGGACCTGGTTGATCGGGCTCGCGGCGAGTCCCTCCGAGACCACCTGCCTCAGCTCGGTCTCGGTCCTCCCCACGCCTCCGCCGTGACCGCCCAGCGTGTAGGCGGGCCTGACGATCGCCGGCAGCGCCAGCGTCCCGTCGGAGAGCGCCGCCTCGGCCTCGCCCACCGAGGTGACGATCAGCGACCACGGGACCCGCAGGCCTGCGTCCTCCATCGTCTGTCGAAATACTTCGCGATCCTCGGCGCGGCGGATCGCCTCGTAGTCGGCGCCGATCAGCTCGACCCCGTATTGCTCGAGGATCCCGTCGTCGTGCAGCGTCGAGGCCAGGTTGAGGGCCGTCTGCCCGCCGAGAGTGGGCAGCAGCGCGTCGGGGCGCTCGCGCTCGATGATCGCCGTCACCGAGTCGGGCGTCAGCGGCTCGACGTAGGTGCGATCGGCGAACTCGGGGTCGGTCATGATGGTCGCCGGGTTCGAGTTGACGAGCACCACCTCGAAGCCCTCGGCGAGCAGCACCTTGCAGGCCTGGGCTCCGGAGTAGTCGAACTCGGCAGCCTGCCCGATCACGATCGGCCCCGACCCGATCAGCAGGATCTTGCGGATGTCGTCTCGTCTCGGCATCAGGCCGCCGCCAGGGACAGGAAGCGATCGAAGAGGTGAAGGGCGTCGTGGGGCCCCGGGCCGGCCTCGGGGTGGTACTGGACGGTGGCCCCGGCGACGTCTCGCAACACCAGACCCTCGACGGTGCGGTCGTAGAGGTTGATGTGCGACAGCTCCGCGGCCCCGACCTCGGTCTCCCACCGGACCGGCTGGTCGCCCTCGATCCGAGGCTCGCCCCCCGGACCGCGGACCGCGAAGCCGTGGTTCTGCGAGGTGATCTCGATTCGGCCCGTGCCGAGGTCCTTGACGGGATGGTTGGCGCCCCGGTGCCCGAAGGGGAGCTTGTAGGTATCGAGCCCGACCGCGCGGCACAGGAGCTGGTGGCCGAGGCAGATGCCGAACACCGGGCGCTTGCCGACCAGCTCGCGCACCGTATCGACCACGTAGCCGAGCGCCGCGGGGTCGCCTGGGCCGTTGGCGAGGAAGACGAGATCCGGCTCGTGCTCCAACACCTGGGGTGCGGTGACTGAGCACGGGAGCAGGGTCAACCGGCAATTCCGCTCGCGGAATTGCCGAATTATCGAGTGCTTGATCCCGGTGTCGATCCCGACCACGTGCGGGCCCGACCCGGCGATCTCGACCGGCTCGTCGGGACTCACCGTCCGCGCCAGGTCGGCGCCCGCCATCGAAGGCTCGGCGGCGATCAGGCCAGCGGCTTCCCCCTGGGCCAGCTCGCCCGCGAAGATCCCGCCCCGCATCGCGCCCCGATCGCGAATGTGGCGGACGAGCGCCCGAGTGTCGATCCCGTCGATCGCGGCCACCCCGCAGTCGGCGAGCCAGTCCACCCAGCCGCCCTCGGCGTCTGCGGCGTCCTCGCCGTTCTTCGCCTCGCGCATGATCACGCCGCGGGCGTGGACGCGATCGGACTCCATCGCTGCCGCCGCGACCCCGTAGTTGCCGATCAGCGGATAGGTGAAGGTGATGATCTGGCCCGCGTAAGACGGGTCGCTGACCGCCTCCTGGTAGCCGGTCATGGCGGTGTTGAACACGACCTCTCCGGTGATCGCTCCGGTGGCGCCGCGCAGGCTGCCGTCGAATCGGGTGCCGTCCTCGAGCAGCACGTATCCCGGCTCCTCGGCGCGGGCCCCGAGGTCGGCCGGCTCGGTCACGAGGGGTTCGGCGCGTACTCGAGCACCACGCCCTGCACCTCCTTGAACTGGTCCGTGCCGGCCCGCCCGACGAGCTCGAAGAGCGCCATCTCGACGCTGGTGATCACGGCTCCCGCGCGCCGTGCCTTGTCGAGCCCGATCTCGCGGTTGTCCTCGGAGCGCGATCCGACCGCGTCGCGAACGACGTGGGCCTCGACCCCGCGCTCCAAGAGGTCGAGGACCGTCTGGTTCACGCACACGTGCGCCTCGACGCCGCAGACCAGGGCCTGGTCGCGTCCGCCGAGGTCGAAGCCGTCGGCCTCGCAGGCCGAGAAGCAGAGCTTCTCGATCGGCACGAGGCCCTCGGGCAGGTGGCGCGCCAC
>JBOGZB010000296.1:0-5434 GCA_050697175.1 Solirubrobacterales bacterium
GCCTGGAGTAGCTGTCGGGCGAGCCGATGCCGTAGATGCAGCTGACCGAGGCCACGATCACCACGTCGCGGCGGGCGAACAGACAGGCGGTTGCGGCGTGCCGCAGGCGGTCGATGTCGTCGTTGATCGAGCTGTACTTCTCGATGTAGGTATCCGAGGTGGGCAGGTAGGCCTCGGGCTGGTAGTAGTCGTAGTAGCTGACGAAGTACTCGACGGCGTTGTGCGGGAAGTACTCGCTAAACTCGTTGCACAGCTGGGCGGCCAGCGTCTTGTTGTGGGCGATCACCAGGGCCGGGCGCTGGACGTGCTCGATGACGCCCGCCATCGTGAAGGTCTTGCCGGTGCCCGTCGCGCCGAGCAGGCACGAGAAGCGCTCGTCGGTGCCGAGCGCCTCGGCCAGCGTGTCGATCGCCTTCGGCTGGTCGGCCGTCGGCGTGTACGCCGGATTGAGCCGGAAATCAGCCACGACGCCAAGATAGCGGCCGGCGAGGGCGACACCGGGCAGCCGTCGGGACGATCGGCGTCCTGCGGCGCAGGCATGGCGTTAAAGGGCGAGGCCCCCCGTACCGATGCGAAAGCGAGGCCCAGATGGGACTCGCAAGGTCGATAAAGCAGCGCCTGGAGGCTGGGCGCCAGAGCCTCAGCGATGGGGGCGACAGCCGTGTCGCGATGGCATCCGTGATGCTGCTCCTGTTCGCCGCGGGGGCGCTTCTCAACCTCGCCTCGCTGCCGCTCTCCAACGGCCTGAGCCGGGGGGACCAGATCGGCGAGCTGGTGGTCTCCGACCTGGCGGCCGTCGTTTGCGTCGTGATCGGGGTTCGGTGGCGAAGCATCTCGCCGCTCGGCTTCCAGCTCCTGCTGATGCTGGGTACCCTGCTGATCTCGTTCGGCGCATACGTGGCGAGCGGCGGGCCCTACGACTCGGAGATGCTCTACATCTGGGTCGCGCTGTACGCGGCCTACTTCTTCACCAGCAGGCAGGCCGTGTTCCAGCTCGCGTTCGTCGGGCTCAGCTACGCCTCCGTGCTGACCTTCGGCGCGCGCTCGGGCCAGGGGGTCTCCCGCTGGGTGATCACGATGGGCTCGCTGGCGATCACCGCGTGGCTGTTCGGCTATCTCAAGCGGCTGCTCGACCGCCGCCTGGCCGAGCGGGAGCGCTCCCAGCGCGAGCTCGAGGCCTCGCTGTCGCTTCAGCGCGCGACCCTCGAGTCGACTGCGGACGGGATCCTGGTCGTCGACACCGACGGCCACATCGTCAGCTACAACCGCCGGTTCAAGGAGATGTGGCGACTCCCCGAGGAGCTGCTCGAGGCCGGCGACGATGCCCGGGCGATCGCCCAGGCGCGGGCGCAGCTCGTCGATCCCGAGAGCTTCATTCGCCGCGTCGAGCGTCTCTACGGCCGCTCCGAGGCCGAGAGCCGCGACGTCCTGCGCTTCAAGGACGGCCGGGTGGTGGAACGGTACTCACGACCGCAGAGGGGGGTCGACGGCAATGTCCACGGCCGGGTGTGGAGCTTCCGCGACGTCACGGAGCGTGAGCGGATCCAGGCGCGCCTGCGACACCTCGCCGACCACGACCCGCTGACCGGGCTGCTCAACCGCCGGCGCTTCGAGGAGGAGCTCGCCGACCGGATCGCTCATGCGGCGCGCTACGGGGAAGGCGGAGCGGTTCTGCTGCTCGACATCGACAACTTCAAGCTGGTCAACGACACCCTCGGGCATCCGACCGGCGACTCGGTGATCACGAGCATCGCCGAGCTGCTCCGCGAGCAGATGCGAGAGACGGACGTGCTCGCGCGACTGGGCGGCGACGAGCTTGCCGTGCTGCTTCCGCAGGCCGACGGCGGCCAGGCCCGGCTCGTGGCGGGCAAGCTGGTCGAGACCGTTCGCAGCCATAGGGCGAGAGTCGAGGGGGCCGATCTCCAGGTCACCGCGAGCATCGGGCTGGCGCTCATCTTGCGGCCGGGGGCTCAGACCGCTGAGGACCTGATGGTCGAGGCCGACATCGCCGTATACGAGGCGAAGGCCGCCGGGCGGGACCGCTTCGTCGTCTACAACGGGCCCCGCCAGAGGGTCCCGCAGGTCGCGCCGGCGGCCGGTCGCACCTAGTCGCGCCCGACTCCCCCGGGAGCGAGCGCCTCGATCCAGTCGAGTCGCTGGCCGCAGAGGGTCGACGCCCGCCCGGCGCGCACCCGGCTGAGGCGATCCTGCGCCGGGTCCGCAGCGCTCAGCTCGAGCGGGCCGATCGGGCTCGGGGCTCCACCGCTTCCTGGGTTGAGATCGGCGCCGTGGAACCTGATCGAGAGCCGATGCTCCCCGTCGCCCAGCCTCGCGTCGCCGAGGAGCACGAACTGGCCCGCGTTGTTGAGCTGGTGTCGCACCTCGCCGGCCGGCCTTCCGTCGATCAGGAGGTCGACCCGTGGTCGCACCGAGCCTCCGAGCCAGACCTCGTAGCGGCCCAAGCGCGAGATCCGGACGCGCGACCCGATCGTTCCGGGAGTGACGGGAAGCAGCGTCGCGGGGTAGCCGGCCCAACGCCACGCCCTCGGGTGTGAGGTGCGCCCCAGGGGTATCGTCTCGACGCCGGGGCGCCTGGCCGCCACCAGGGTGCCGCTCGGGCCGGCCTCGCGGGCGAGCCGTGCGACGTCCGAGCACCGCGGCTCGGCGGTCGGGTTCGTCCCGGTGCCGAGCCCGAGGTGATCGATCACCGATGACACCAAGCCGTCGGGTCGCTGCCAGACCTCGTAGTAGCGGCCGCGCCAGGCCATCCGGTACGGGGATGGCGGACGGCTTTGCGTCGGGGAGCGCCGCAGGACGAGGGTCCGATAGACGAGCAGCCCCGAGAGCCGAAAGCGGTCGGTGTCCGCGCTCTCCCCCTTGGGCAGGGTGCCGCCGCCGATCAGCGGCACCTGGCGGCGCCGCAGCTCCGACGCCCCCTCCGGCTCGGCGTCGCGGAGGAAGTGCCGAACGCCGTAGGGCTGGTACTCGGTCATCAGGGTCGGCCCCTGCCCTGCGATCCGGTGCCCGATCGACTCGAGCTCTGCGAGCTGGTCGCGAGGTGCCAGGTTGACGTCGCGGTACGCGAGCGCCCCCGACCACAGGACCCCGACTCCGATCGCCGCCAGCAGAATCGCTCCTGCAGCTCGCTCGATCAGCCTGGTGCGCCCGCCGTGGCCGCTCCACAAGGCCGCCGCCCCGGCACCGGCCGCCACGAGGACCGCGGGGGAGGCGGTCGCCATCGCCTTGCCCGCGATCCACGGAGAGCCGATCAGGGCGAGCACCAGACAAGCGGCCAACGCCCCCACGACGTAGATCGGGACCGTCCACGCCCGGCGTCGCCACGAAGCGATCATTCCGACCAGCGCCGCGACGCCGGTGGCGCCGATCAGCGCGTAGGTGGCGGCTGAATCGACCGGGTCGAGCCGGAAGTCGCCCGCCGGCCAGATCCCGACCACCTGGAGCCCGTTGAGGGGATGAAGGAGGTTGCCGAGCGCGGTCTCGCTCGACAGCGACGCCGAGGTGGGCGGAAGGAACCCTCCCGGCGCGAGGACCGGCACGCAGAGGATCGCGACAAGAGCGGCCAGCGCCGCCACGCGGCCCAGCACCCGTCGCACGCCGAGCACCCTGACCGCGAACGGCAGGGATGCGACCAGCACGCCGGCCAGCCAGATGCCGCCGCCGCCGCTCAGAACGCCGATCAGCGCGGCGCTGACCAGAGCCAGCGGGATCAGTGCCCGGGCGCCCAGGCGATCGCGGATCGCCGCGCCGGCGAGGCCCGCCGCCGCCGCGACCAGCGCCGCGCCGGCGACCTCCTTGACCCCGCCCCACAGGTAGTAGCCGACCAGCAGGGCGGAGAGCACGGCGAGGACCGAGACGAGGGACCGGAGCGACCGCGAGCGAATCACCGGGCCCGTCAGACCCCAGATGGCGAGCCCCATCGCGGCGCCGCACCACGCCATGTAGGGCTGGATCACCCAGGCCACGTCCTGGCCGACCAGCGCCCGGCCGATCCCGAGCGGCAGGAAGGCGCCGACCGGGTAGCCCGAGCCCAGGTTGAAGGCGAGGGTCGCCTCGTAGCTCGACGGCGCGAGGCCCGAGAGGCTTCGCCCGTGCTCCATCACGCGGTCGGTGAGCGCCATCCAGGTGGCGGTGTCGTCGAGCCGGATGTAGCCGGCGAAGGTGGCCTGCCCGGAGAGGACGATCGGGGCGGCGAGTGCGGCGAAGGCGCCGAGGGCGACGGCGATGGCCCAGGGGTCGAGGCGCCTCCACCACCCCCATGACAGCGCCAGTCCGGCAACCGCCCCGATCACCGCCACGGGCGTCGCGAGGCCGGCCGTCGCGTCCCAGAGCGTCGGGAGCTGCGCCACCACGACGACCGTCGCGAAACCGACCAGCGGGATCAGCGCACCGTGGATCCGGGCCCCGATCAGGCGCTCGACGAGCAGCCCGCAGCCACCGCAGACGGCGGAGAGCACGAGCGGGAACAGCGCCCACGCGATCGCGAGGTCCATCGGCTGCGCTGAACCTTGCCCGGCCCGGGGGCCGCCCTAGCGGGAGAGCCCCAGGTCGGCGGCGTACTGGGATCGGTAGTCGAGGCGCTTGGAGAGCACCTCCTGCACGTAGGCGCGGGTCTCGGAGTATCGGATCCCGTCCACTCCGAGGTCCGATCCACCCCAGGCGTCGGCGTTGCCGATCCCGGCGTTGTAGGCGGCGAGCGCGGCGATCTCGTTTCCGTTGTAGCGCTTCAACAGGTAGCGGAGCAGATAGGACCCGTAGCTGATGTTGATCTCCGGGTTGGACAGGTCCCCGGTGACGAACTGCGTCCCCCCGCTGAGATGGGCGATCATCGCAGCCGTCTGAGGCGTGATCTGCATCAGCCCGAGCGCGCCGGCGTGCGACTCCTGGTCACGGAACCGTGACTCGGCGTAGATCACGGCCGCGATCAACGCCGGATCGAGGTTCTTATCGGCAGCCTGCTGGCGGATGATGTCGTCGTGATGAAGAGGCAGGGTGATCTCGCGGATCGCCCGCTCGACGTCGAACCTGGTGACCGCCACGGCGGCTCCGACCCCGAGCAGGGCGGCCGCCCCCAGCCACAGCCAGCGGCGGCGGTGCTTTGGCCGGCCGCCCCGGCGCCGAGCGGCCTGCGCGCGGCTCGGGGCGGCCCGGCTCGGGCTCATGCAGGTCCCCTCCGGGCCAACAGCGCCATCAGGCCGGCCACCTCTCGGTCGAGATCCTCGAGCGAGAGGTCGTTGCGGATCACGTGGGTCGCCCGAGCCGCCTTCTCGTCCTGGGAGAGCTGGCGCGAGCTGCGCGCCTCGAGCTGCTCGATCCCTCGCTCGCCGGCGCGCCGCGCTCTGGCCTGATCCTCCGCCACCACGCACACGGTGGCATCGAACGCGGCGTCGAGGCCGGCCTCGAAGAGGAGTGGGAC
>JBOGZB010000297.1:0-3468 GCA_050697175.1 Solirubrobacterales bacterium
CGCCACGAGAGCGCCGCTTGCCCCACATGTGAGGTGAACCGCCGACGAACGCCGCACCGAGCATGAATCTTCAACCCTCTCCGGTCGAGGCGCGGAGCCGCGCCTGTTGCACCTGACCCTCCTCCGATCGGCGCGACCCACCCAAAGCTCAACCGGACTGGCCGAATGAACGGCCAGGATCGCGGGAATCCCTTGCCCAAGCGCTTTCGGGCGGCCGGGACGCCTGATCGGCTCAGTTCGGAGGCCATTTCTGCCGATGAGGAGTCCGAGATGGAAGGAGGCCACCGATCGGACCCTGCCCGAAGCATGATTCGCGTGCTGATCTCGGCGACCGCGGTGGGGGCGCTCGCCTACGCGGCGTTCATCGCGGCCGGCCAGCCCGGGGAGCTCACCGACGCGGCCTCGATCTGGATCTACCACGCGACCCTTCTGCTCGCGACGGCCACCTGCTTCGTCGGCGCCGCGACCCTGCGCGACCAGCGCGGCGTGTGGGCCGCCTTCGGCCTCGGACTGCTGTTCTGGACCGCGGGTGACCTCTACTGGACCCTCGTCTACACGAACGTCGCGAGCACGCCCTATCCGTCGCTCGCCGACGCCGGCTACCTGGCCGCGCTCCCCTGCTTCTATGTCGGGATCGCCCTGCTGATCAAGCGACGGGTGGGCCACTTCACTCTCGCGAGCTGGCTCGACGGGGCGATCGGAGGGCTCGCCGCGGCGGCGCTCGGGACCGCGCTCCTCGCCCCGGCGCTGGTCGGCCTGACGAAGGGATCCGCCGCGGCGGTGCTGACCAACCTCGCCTATCCGCTCGGCGACGTGCTCCTGGTCGCCTTCATACTCGGAGCGCTCGTGGTCAGCGGGCTTCGCGGCGCGGGAGCCTTCCTGGCGATCATCGCGGGGCTGATCACCTGGACGATCGGGGATGGGGTCTACCTCTATCAGCAGGCGACGTCCGCCTACGGCGGGGGCTGGCTCGACGAGGTGTGGCTGATCGGCCCCCTGCTGATCGCGAGCGGCGTCGCTCTGAACGTCACCCACGCACCCCGGCGACGCGCCTACAGCGCCCAGCTCGCCCTTCCCGCCCTGTTCGCGACGATCGCGGTCGGGGTCCTGGTCTGGGACCACTTCAGCCGCCAGCACGAGGTCTCCGTCTGGCTCGCCGCGGCGACGCTCGCCGCGGTGATCATCCGAATGGGGATCAGCTTCCGCGAGAACGGGCTCCTGCTGGCTGCTCTCGATGACGACGCCTCGACCGACCCGCTGACCGAGCTCGGCAACCGCCGCAAGCTGATGAGTGACCTCGAGGCGGCGATCCGCTCGGGTGCCGCCACGCCGGACCACCACGTCTTCGCGATCTACGACCTGGACGGGTTCAAGCGCTACAACGACACCTATGGGCATCCGGCAGGCGACAGCCTGCTGCGCCGGCTGGGAGCCAATCTGGCGGGGGCCGTCGAGGACGGCGGCGCCTATCGCCTCGGCGGGGATGAGTTCTGTTTCCTCGTCCCGGCGCGCGGCCGGCCCACGGAGCCGATCGTCGAGACGGGACGGGAAGCGCTCACCGAGCGCGGCGAGGGCTTTCAGGTCAGCGCCTCGGCCGGCTCCGTGGTGCTCTCCGCCGACGCCACCGCGGCCAGCGAGGCACTACGGCTCGCCGACCGCCGCCTCTACGCGGACAAGAACACCCGCAGCGGCCGCGTCGACCGCCAGAGCCACGACCTTCTCCTGGCTCTCCTGCGCGAGCACGAGCCCGAGCTCGCGGACCATCACGAGGACGTCGCGCGGCTGGCGGTCGCGGTCGGTCGGGAGCTCGAGTTCGACGCCGAGGAGATCGACGTCCTGCGGCGCGCAGCCCAGTTCCACGACATCGGCAAGATCGCGATCCCGGAGGACGTTCTGCGAAAGCCCGGGTCGCTGAACGCGATCGAGTGGGAGCTGATGCAAAAGCACACCCTGGTCGGTGAGCGGCTGCTGGGCACCTTCCCCTCGATGACCCCCGTCGCCCGCCTGGTCCGCGCCTCGCACGAGCGCTGGGACGGTCAGGGTTATCCCGACGGCCGGGCGGGCGAGGAGATCCCGCTGGGCGCCCGGGTGATCACCGTCTGCGACGCGTTCGATGCGATGCGGAGTCGAAGGCCGTACACGACCCAGCGCGATCACCGAAGCGCGCTCGCCGAGCTCCGCGATGGAGCCGGCACGCAATTCGATCCGCAGCTCGTCGACCTGTTCTGCAAGGTGGTCGAGCAACTCGGGCCGGCCGGCCAGTTCTCCAGCCAGCCTTCGACCGAATCGCCGCAGCAAGAGCCCCACGCTCGCGAGCCGGGCGCTCCCGCCGTCGCGGGCTGAGCGCCGAGCGGCCGAGGCGCGGCGATAGCATGCCCGCGGCCAACGGTCGTTGGCCCTGGAGAGCCAACCTCTAGGAGGAGAGATGGGGTTCATCGCGCCCGCGCCGCCGCCCGTCGACGTCGCCGAGTGGAAGAAGCTGCCCCACCTGGCGCGGATCAAGCCACTCGCCCAGGACTGGGCGCTGAACGGCTTCGGCACACCGACGGCGATCTACCTCCTCTACGCGTTCAAGCTGGTCGTCTTCTCGCTCGGGGCGATGCTGACGATCTCGGCGACGACCTCGGGGCTCGGCGGGCTCGGCGAGTTCTCGAGCTGGTGGACGCAGCCGATCGTGTTCCAGAAGCTCGCGGTGTGGACGCTCCTTTGGGAGATCATCGGCCTCGGGTGCGGGTCGATGCCCCTCACCTTTCGCTTTCTCCCACCGATCGGCGGGATTCTGTACTGGCTACGACCCGGAACGGTCCGGCTGCCCCCGTGGCCTAACAAGGTGCCGCTGACCGCGGGCACCACCCGCACGCCGGTCGACGTCGTGCTCTACGCCGGGGTGCTGGCGAGCGGCTTCCATCTGCTCCTGACGGACAGCGTGGCGGCGAGCGGCTTCGCCGCGGGGCGCCTCGATCCGGCCTCGATCGCTCTCCTGCTCGGGTTCCTCGGCCTGCTCGGCCTGCGCGACAAGGTCTCGTTCCTCGGCGCGCGCCCGGAGGTCTACGGCTTCCTGATGATCGTCTTCCTGTTCCCGGTCAACAACCTGATCGTCGCCTCGCAGCTCGTCTTCGTCTGCATCTGGCTCGGCGCCGCCTCATCGAAGCTCAACCGCCACTTCCCGTTCGTGGTCTCCGTGATGATCTCCAACACGCCCTGGAACCGGTCGCGGACCGCCAAGGCGCGCCTTTACCGCCACCACCCCGACGACCTGGTGCCGTCACGATTCGCCGGGCTCGCCGCCCACCTCGGCACGGTGACCGAGTTCACCCTGCCGTTGCTTCTGCTGGTCACCAGCGGCGGCGTGATCGGCACGATCGCCGTCGCCGGGATGATCATCTTTCACCTCCACATCCTCTCGACCTTCCCGCTGGCGGTGCCACTGGAGTGGAACCTGTTCATGATCTTCGGCCTGCTCTTCCT
>JBOGZB010000298.1:0-10726 GCA_050697175.1 Solirubrobacterales bacterium
ACACGGTGACGCCGCCGACGTGGACCGGCTCGAGCATCGCGAACGGGAGCAGCCGACCCGTGCGACCCACGTTCCAGACGATCCGATCGAGCTTCGTCGTCGCGGTGATCGGAGGGAACTTCCACGCGACGGCCCAGCGCGGCTCGCGGCCGGCGACTCCGAGCTCGCGCCACAGGGTCCGCTGATCGACCTTGATCACCACTCCGTCGATCTCGAAGTCGAGCTCCTCGCGCCTTCCCGCCCACCACTCGCAGCGGGCGGCCACCTCGTCGGCGGTGGCGTGAACGGCGATCTCGTCGTTCACCTTGAACCCGCGATCGCGCAGCCAGTCCAGCTCCTCGACGTGGGTCCACGGGCTGACCCCGTCCGAGCTCCCCTGCCCGCCCCCCGTCCCGTAACACCAGAGTGAGAGGGGCCGCGAAGCGGTGATCTCCGGATCCAGCTGGCGCAGCGACCCGGCGGCGGCGTTCCGCGGATTCGCGAACGCCGGCTCGCCGGCGGCGCTCCGCGCCTGGTTCAGCTCGGCGAAGGCCCCGCGAGGGAGATAGACCTCGCCACGCACCTCGACCAGGCCCGGCGACTCGTCGATCCGAAGCGGGATCGCCTTGATCGTCTTCAGGTTCTGAGTCACCTCCTCGCCGATCACCCCGTCGCCTCGCGTGGCGCCGCGGGTGAAGATCCCGTCCTCGTAGGTGAGCGAGATCGCGAGCCCATCGATCTTCGGCTCGGAGACGAACCTCAGCTCGCCCGGCTCGATGTCGAGCTGGCGCAACCGGTTGTGAAGGCGCGACTCCCAACCGCGGAACTCCTCGACGCTGCGGGCGTTTGCCAGCGACAGCATCGGCTCGGCGTGGCGAACCTGGTCGAATCGGTCGAGCGGGCGGCCGCCCACGCGCTGGGTAGGGGAGTCCGGGGCCCGAAGCTCGGGGTTCGCCTCTTCGATCCCGCGCAGCTCGTTGAGCAGCTCGTCGTAGTGATCGTCGCCGATCTCTGGGTCGTCCAGGACGTAGTAGCGACGATCGTGGTGAGCGATCTGGCGGCGCAGGTCCTGGGCCCGCTTCGCGGGCTTGCTCGGGCTCACGTCCCTCGGCCGCTCCCGGCCAGCGCTCCGCGGAACATCGCGTCCAGGTCCCACTCCCGAAGGCGGGGAAGGCCCTCGCGGTCGGTGAGGTCGAAGTGGACCGGCGTCACGGAGATCCGTCCCCGGGCGACCGCGGACAGGTCGGTGCCCGGCTCGTCCTGGAACGAGGGCTCGAATCCGTAGATCTGGTAGCGCCGGCGGCCCTCGCCGTCCTCGTCCACGAGCCGCAGCTCGTCGTTGTAGAGCCGCTTGCCGAGCCTGGTGACCTCGATTCCCCGGGGCTCGCCCGCCGGGCAGTTGACGTTCAGGAGTGTCTCGGCGGGAAGCGGGTTCGCGCCCAGCCTGCGGACGAGCTCGGCCCCGAACCGTGCCGCCACCGTGAAGTCGAACGCCGGTCCCGACACGAACCCCATCTCGCGGGCCCGGGACTGCTGGGAGAACGCGATCGCCGGGATGCCCAGCACGATTCCCTCCAGGGCCGCGGCCACGGTGCCCGAATAGGTGATGTCGTCGCCGAGGTTGGAGCCGTGGTTGATCCCGGAGAGGATCAGCTCGGGGCGCTCGCCCACCAGCCCGAGATCTCCGAACCGGACGCAGTCGACGGGGGTCCCGTCCGTGGCGTGCGCGACCGTGCCGTCGCCGAGCGGGACCTCGGAGACCGAGAGCGGCGAGCGGGTCGTGATGCTGCGAGCCGTGGCGCTTCGGTTCGAGTCCGGCACGATCACCTGGGTCTCGACTCCGTCGAGCTCGGCGAGCGCGCGCCGCAGGGCATGGAGGCCCTCGGCGCCGATCCCGTCGTCGTTGGTGAGCAGTACGCGCATCGAAGAGTCGAGCTCGCGCTCGGCCCACAACGGGTCACCCAGCGCTCGGACCCGATTCTAGGGTGGCCGCTGCGGGCCCCGGGGGGCGTATCGCCTCGGCGCGCGATCGCCGTTCCCGAGACCGCGTCCGATACGTTCACGCCATGGCGGGCGAGGCTGCTGCGATCTGGCGCGAGGAGGTGCGGGGGTCCTACCCCGACCAGCGGATGATCGCGCTGCCGGGACGCCAGCGGCTCGAGGGCTGGAGGAGCGGCCTCTCGCCCCCGCCGCCGCTCGCCCACTTGACGGGGGCGCGCCCGGTCGGCTTCGGCTCGGGGACCGCCGACGCCGAGATGCCGGCCTCCCCGTGGCTCGCGGCGTCCAACGGCTTGATCACCGGCGGGACGCTGGCGATCCTGGCGGACATCGCCTTCGGCTGCTCGGTCGAGACCGAGCTCCCGGCGGCGACCCCCTACACGACCGCCGAGCTGTCGCTGTCGTTCCTGCGACCTGCCCCTCCGGGCGGGATCCTGAGCGCGGGCGGACAAGCGATCCACGTCGGGCGCTCGGTCGGACTCTCGGAGGCGTTCATCCTCGATCGGGAGTCCGAGCGGCTGGTAGCGCACGGCACCTCCCGGCTGACGATCTTTCCGCCCATCGACCCCGCTCCGGAGCCTCCGTCGGACCTGACGCCGTTCGAGCCCGAGCCGAGCGAGACCCAGGACCCCTACCTTCGCCCGGCGCCCGAGGGCGTCCTGTCCCAGGAGATCTGGAGCGAGCTCCCGGGCGCCGAGATTCTTCGCCGCCAGCTCGCCGGCAGGCTCCCGCCGCCTCCCCTTCACCACCTCACCGGGATCCGCATGACCGGCTACGGCGAGCGCTGGGCGAGCGCCTCGATGCCGAGCAGCGAGTGGCTGGCCAGCCCGAGCAGGCGGATCCAGGGCGGGGCGATCGCGATGCTGGCCGATTTCGCGATGCTGATCGCAGTCCAGACCACGACCCCCGCAGGGCTCGCGTTCGCCGGGCTCGACTTGAAGGTCAACTTCCTGCGCCCGGCCGAGCCCGGCGACCACGAGCTGGTCGCGAGGGGTGACGTCGTGCACGCCGGCAGGTCGATCGCGATCACCCGCGCGGTGGTTGAGAGCGCCGAGGGCAAGCGCGTGGCGCTCGCGACGGGGTCCTCGATGTACCTCCCGGGCCGTCCGGCGAGCCTCGGCGAGCTCGAGCTGGCGGCTCGCGAGGACGACTCGGCTCAGTAGAGGACGGACTCCAGGCAGAGGCCGTGCGCGGGGGCCGTGTCGCCGGCGCGCTCGCGCGGCGCGCCGCGCAGGAGCGCCTCGAAGTCGTCGACCTCTCGACGCCCCCTCGCCACCTCGAGCATCGTCCCGACCAGCACCCGGACCATGTGCCGCATGAACGCGTCCGCCTCGATCCAGAGCTCGAGCATGCGACCCGGAAGCCGCCCGGCGGCGGGATCGGGGCGCCACTCGGCCCTCATGACCCTCCGCTCAAACCTCACATGCTCGGTCTCGGTGGGTGTGAAGGCCGTGAAGTCGTGCTTGCCGACGACCAGGGCCGCGCAGCGCTCGAGCTGCCCCCGATCCAGCGGGTGCGGCCACCACAGCGCCCGCCCGACCTCGAGCGGGTGCTGCACCGACGAGGCATGGACCCGATATCGGTAGGTTCGCGAGCGCGCATCGCGCCGGGCGTCGAATCCATCCGGGGCCTCGATCGCCTCGATCACCGCCACCTCACGGGGCAGGAGCGAGTTGACCCGCCCCGCGAGTCCCGGCGGCAGCGGTGGGTCGAGATCGAAGCTCGCCACCTGTCCCGAAGCGTGCACCCCGGCGTCGGTTCGGCCCGCGACCGTGAGCCGCACGGGCTGCCCCAGGATCCGTCGGAGCGCCGCCTCGAGCTCGTCCTGGACCGTTCGCTGGCCCGGTTGAGAGGCCCAGCCCGCAAACGGCGTGCCGTCGTAGGCGACCGTCAGCCGATAGCTGCCCACTCGCCCAGGCCATCCGCGAGCCCACCCCGGAACGACCCGGGAGGAGCGCCGCGCTAGACGAGCTCCAGGAAGACCATCTCGGTCGAGTCCGAGCGGCGAGGGCCGAGCTTGACGATCCGCGTGTAGCCGCCGGGGCGCTCCGTGTAGCGGGGAGCGATCTCCTCGAACAGCTTGTGGACGATGAACCGATCCTGGCCCAACGAGGACAGCGCCCGCCGACGGGCGTGGAGGTCGCCGCGCTTGGCGAGCGTGATCAGCTTCTCGACCTCGGGCTTGACCGCCTTGGCCTTCGCCTGGCTGGTCTTGATCCGCTCGTGCTCGATCAGCTCACGCGAGAGGTTGCGAAGCAGCGACCGGCGATGGGCCGAGTCGCGACTGAGCTTGTTCCTCTGCTTTCCGTGACGCATGTCAACACTCTGTGGCCGAGCCGACCTCCGAGCGCCGGATCGTAGTTCCTGGCCGCCGCCGGGTCACTCCTCGCGGAGCGACAGGCCCAGCGTGGTCAGAGCGTCCTTCACCTCGTCGGTGGAGCGCTTGCCGAAGTTGGGGATCGCGTTCAGCTCGGATTCGGAGCGCTGGACGAGGTCCCCGACCGTCTGGATCCCCGCTCGCTTCAGGCAGTTGTACGCGCGAACGCCGACCTCGAGCTCTTCGATCAGGCGGTCGTCGCCGTCGGCGGCGCCGACGCTCACGAAGGCGCCCGAGTCCAGGGCGACCTCACCGTCGCGGCTGGTCAGCTCCTCGACTCGGTCGGCGTCGGTGAAGATCGCCAGGCTCTTGATCAGGATCTCGGCCGCCTCGCGAAGCGCGGTGGCCGGCTCGATCGAGCCGTCCGTCTCAACCTCGAGCGAGAGCTTGTCGAAGTCGGTCCGCTGGCCGACGCGCGACGTGTCCACGGCGTAGGAGGCGCGCCGAATCGGCGAGAAGATCGAGTCGATCGGGATCACTCCCAAGGGCTGGTCCTCGGACTTGTTGTCCTCGGCAGGCGAGTAGCCGCGGCCACGGCCGATCGTCAGGTACATCTCCAGCTTGGTCTTCTTCTCGAGCGTCGCGATCGGGGCGTCCGGGTTGAGGATCTCGACGCCCGCCGGGAGGTCGATGTCCTTCGCCTTGACGTCCCCGGGGCCCGTCGCGACCAGCGGCGCCTCGACCTCGTCGGCGTCGGTGTGCATGCGGATCACGATGTCCTTCAGGTTCAGGACGATGTCGGTGACGTCCTCCTTGACCCCGGAGACGGTCGAGAACTCATGGGCGACACCCTCGACTCGGACGCTCTTGATCGCGGCTCCGCCGAGCGACGACAAAAGGACGCGGCGCAGGCTGTTGCCGAACGTGTAGCCGAACCCCTTGTCGAGGGGCTCGATCGTGAAGGTGCCATGGGTGTCGGCGACCTTCTCGCTTGAGATCTTCGGGATCTGGAATTCGGGCAGGGTGGTCATCGCTTCCTTCGGGGTCGTTTCTTTGCGGGGCTCGGCCCTACTTGGAGTAGAGCTCGACGATCAGCTGCTCGGCGACCGGCGTTGTGATCTCGCTTCGGTCGGGCAGTCGAAGAACCTTGGCCGTCAGTGAGTCGTGATCGGCCTGAAGCCAGGCGGGGACCGCGGCGGTGAGCTCGGTCGCCATGCGCACCACGTCCGCCGCCTTCGAATCGGGGCGAATCGTGATCACGTCGTCAGGCCGCACCTGGTAGGAGGGGATGTTGACCCGGCGGCCGTTTACGAGCCAGTGGCCGTGGTCGATCAGCTGCCGGGACTGGCGACGCGATGCGGCGAACCCAAGCCTGACCAACACGTTGTCCAGCCGGCGCTCGAGCAGTCGGAGGAGGTTCTCGCCGGTGACGCCCTCCTGCCGTGAAGCCTTCTGGTAGTAGCCGCGAAACTGCTTCTCGAGGACCTGGTAGTAGCGCCGGGCCTTCTGCTTCTCGCGCAGCTGCTGGCGATACTCGGACTGGCGCATCCGGCCGCGACCGTGCTCTCCGGGTGGGTAGGAGCGTCGCTCGACCCCACACTTCTCGGTCAGGCATCGGGCGCCCTTCAAGAACAGCTTCTGGCCCTCGCGGCGGCACTGCTTGCACTGGGGAGACGTGTCGCGAGCCATCGCTAGACCCTCCTTCGCTTCCGCGGGCGGCAGCCGTTGTGCGCCTGGGGGGTGACGTCCTTGACGGTGGTGACCTGGAGCCCCGCCGCCTGCAGCGAGCGGATCGCCGTGTCGCGGCCCGAGCCGGCGCCCTTGGCATGCACCTCGACTCGCTCGAGCCCGTGCTCCATGCCCTTGCGAGCCGCCGCGTCGGCGGTCACCTGGGCCGCGAAGGGGGTCGACTTGCGAGACCCCTTGAACCCGGCCGAGCCCGCCGACTCCCAGCAGACCACGGCTCCGTCCGTGTCGGTGATGGTCACGATCGTGTTGTTGAAGCTCGTCTTGATGTGGGCGATCCCGTAGGCGATGTTCTTCTTGACCCGGCGGCGCGTCCGAGCCTTGCCTCGCGCCGATCCCTTCTTGGGTTGCGGCATCAGGCGATCACCAACTGCACATGCTGGTCGAGCACCACTACTTCGGCGACGGCGCCTTGCGGCGGCCGGCGACGCTCATCCGGCGGGGGCCCTTGCGGGTCCGCGCGTTGGTCTTCGTGCGCTGACCCCGTACCGGGAGCCCGCGGCGATGGCGGTGACCCCGATAGGCGCCGATCTCCGAGAGGCGCTTGATGTTCTGCGAGCGATCGCGGCGCAGGTCGCCCTCGACCTCGCGGGACTCGACCGCCTCGCGAAGCTTGACCACCTCGTCGTCGGTCAGATCCTTGACGTAGGTGTCGGGATCGACTCCGGCGTCGGCGACGATCTTGCGTGCCGTCGAGTCACCGATTCCGTGCACGTAGGTGAGCCCCACCTCGATGCGCTTGCCGACCGGGATGTTGACGCCGGCTATGCGTGCCACGTTTGACCCTCGATCATGCCTAGCCCTGCCGCTGCTTGTGGCGCGGATTCGAGCAGATGACCAGCACGACGCCCCGCCGCCGGACGATCCGGCAACGCTCGCACATCGGCTTTACGGACGCTCGAACCTTCACAAAAAATCTCCTGCGGCGGCCTCGCCGCCCTTGCCTGCTGCTGCCGAGACACTCTGTGTCTCGGCCCAACATATATGGGTCGTATCCAATCAGTTACTGAGAAGGCTCACCGGCCCCATGAATCGGGCCCGCGAACACACACCACGGCCTGCGGCCGAAGGCCAATGCTAGCAGGGGCGTCTACGCCTGGCCGACGGCCACGCCGACCGCCGCGACCGTGACCCCCGCGAGCGTCACCTGGACCAGCGACTGGGTCAGCGGGACCTGGAGGAAGCGCCTCCGGATCCAGGCGATCGCCACGAGCTCACAGGCGACGAGCGGGTAGGCGACGGCCAGCGCCGTGCCGACGTCGCTGATCAGGAACGGCAACGCGTGGATCGTCCCGCCGAGGAAGGTCGCGAACCCGGTTATCACGCCCCGGCGGGCGGAGTCGCCGCGCCGGTCAGGGTTCCGTCATCGGATAGCGCCTCCGAGATGCCCATGCTGATCGCCGCCCCCAGGGCGGAGGCGAGCCCGACCAGGAGCGCGGCTCGAGAGCCGGCCAGGTACGCCGCGGCGAAGATCGGAGCCAGGGTCGAGACCGTCCCGTCGATCAGCCCCACAAGGCCCGGTTGGATGACCTGGAGGAGGCGCTCCTTGTCGCTCGCCCCACGCCAGCTCTCGAGCACGGACTCGACCATGCATCACTTATAGCAAACAGTTTAAGGTTAGGATGGCATTAGAACAATTAGGCTACCCTGATGTCGATGACGAACGCTCAGGCTCACGGCGCGGACAACGCCCGGACCGCGGAGGCGCTTCGGGCGGCCGGCTACCGGGTCACCTCGCAGCGGCTCCTGATCCACCAGACGCTGGTCGAGCTCGACCGCCACGTGGGAGCCGAGGAGCTCCTCGCGGAGGTGAGCCAGCGGCTGCCCAACGTCTCGCTGCCCACGGTCTACGCAAGCCTCGAGGCCCTCGAGGAGGCCGGGCTGGTGCGCCGTGTCGCGGCCGGGCGCGGCCGGGCCCTGTACGACTCGCGCCCCGCCGACCACCACCACCTCGTCTGCCGGCGCTGCGGCGCCGTCGAGGACCTGGACGCGCACGTGCCCCTCGACCGCGCGACGGACCTCGCCGCCAGCCGAGGCTTCGAGGTCGACGGCGCCGAGATCGTTGTGCACGGGCTGTGTGCCGAGTGCCGCGGCGATCGCGGCTGAGCCCGGGCGCGTTCCCAGGCGCGCTCAGTCCTCCTCGTGCCAGGGGGTCAGGATGTGTGGCCCGTCCTCGGTCACCGCGACCGTGAACTCGAAGTGGGCGGCCAGCGACCCGTCGGCGGAGTAGACGGCCCAGTTGTCGTCCCCGACCCGGACGTCGGGTTCGCCCGCGTTGACCATCGGCTCGATCGCGAGCACCATGCCCGCCGCCAGCTCCGGCCCCTTGCCGGGCTCACCGTAGTTCGGTATCTGCGGGTCCTCGTGCATGTCGCGCCCGATCCCGTGGCCGACCAGCGAGCGGATGATCGAGAAGCCCTCCGACTCGACGTGGCGCTGGATCGCCGACGAGACGTCGCCAAGGTGGTTGCCCGGGCGCGCTTCGCCGGCGCCCACCATCAAGGCCTGCCGCGTCGCATCGAGGAGCTTGCGAGCCTCGAGGTTGATCGACCCGACGGGCACGGTCAGCGCCGCGTCGGCCACCCAGCCGTCCTTGGTCACCCCGACGTCGAGGGAGACGACGTCACCGCGCTTCAGCTCGTAGGGGCCGGGTATCCCGTGCACGACCATCGAGTTCGGCGACGCGCAGATCGAGCCGGGAAAGCCCCGGTAGCCCTTGAACGAGGCCTCCGCGTCCTGCGCCGCGATGAAGCGCTCCGCCGCGTCATCCAGCTCGGCAGTCGTGACGCCCGGATGACACTTGGAGCGCAGCATGCGAAGGCAGCGGGCCTGGATCGCCCCGGCCGCCGCCATCCGCTCGATCTGCTCGGGCGTCTTCTTGATGATCAAAGCTCGTCCTCCATGCGGAGGGTGGCGACCATCGCCCGGATCCGGTCGTTGACCTCATCGGGCTCGCGCGAGCCGTCCACACGGCGCAGGATCGCGCGGTGCTCGTAATAGGAGACCAGCGGCTCGGTCTTGTCGTGATAGGTCTGAAGGCGATGACGGATCACCTCCGGCTTGTCGTCCTCGCGGATCTCGAGGCGGGCGCCGCAGATGTCGCAGATGTCGTCGTGCTTCGGCGGATCGAACTCGACATGGAAGATGTGACCCTCCTTGACGCACGTGCGGCGGCCGCTGAGGCGGCGGACGACCTCGTCGTCGGAGACCTCGATCAGCACCGCGACAGTCAGGGCGCGGTCCAGCTCCTCCATGCTGGAGTCGAGCGCCTCCGCCTGCGCGGTGGTCCGTGGAAAGCCGTCCAGAATGAAGCCGTCGGAGGCCTCGGCGCGAGACACGCGCTCGGCGATCAGGCCGACCATCACCTCGTCGGGCACCAGGTCACCTCGATCCATGTACTCCTTGGCCGCCTCGCCGAGCTCGGTGTCCTCGCGGACCGCGGTCCTGAGGATGTCTCCAGTCGCGTAGTACGGCAGCCGGAAGTCCTCCTGGAGCCGCTCCCCCTGGGTTCCCTTGCCCGACCCCGGCGGGCCGAGCAGGACGAGATTCAGCTCAGGCATCGTCAGTGGTCAAGGTCGAGCGGACGAGAAAGATCGAACGGACGAGAAAAGTCGAACGGACCAGGAACATCGAACGGGCGGCGAGCCGGCAGGCGGGAATCGAGGGACCCGCGAACGGGCCCGAAAACCAAGCAGGTCGGTGGACGCAGGCCAATCGGCGAAGCGAGCTTAGTTTAAATCTAAGTGAGCGAGGCGATTGGCCGAGGACGCCGAGATGCGTCGGTTTGCAGGGTCCGCTCCGCTATTTCAGAAAACCCTCGTAGTTGCGCATCATCAACTGCGCCTCCAACTGCTTCACCGTATCCAAAGCGACGCCGATCACGATCAGGATCGAGGTGCCGCCGAAGAAGAAGTTGGCCGACGTCTGGCTGATCAGGATCGTCGGCAGCGCCGCCACCGCGCCGAGGTAGAGGGCGCCGGGGAAGGTGAGTCGCGAGAGGATGCGATCGAGGTACTCGGCCGTCGGCCTGCCCGGACGCACGCCCGGGATGAAGCCGCCGTATTTCTTCAGGTTGTCGGCCTGGTCCACCGGGTTGAAGGTGACCGCCGTGTAGAAGTAGGTGAAGATGATGATGAAGAACACCTCGCCGACAACGTAGGCCCAGCCATTGGGGCTGAAGAAGGCAGCGAAGTCAAGGGCCGCGGGCGTGTTCAGCATCTGGCCGATCGTCGGCGGGAAAGCCATGATCGAGGCGGCAAAGATGACCGGGATTACGCCAGCCATATTGACCCTCAGCGGCAGGTAGGTGGAGCCGCCGGAGGTCATTTTGCGCCCGACCATCCGTTTCGCGTACTGGACCGGGATGCGGCGCTGTCCCTCCTGGACGAAGACGATGGCGACGATCACGGCCAGCGCGACGAAGGGCATCATCACGACGAAGACCTGGTCGGGATTGGTCCACCAGGCTTCGATCCCGCCCGGCAGCCTCGAGACGATCGAGGCGAAGATCATCAGCGAGATGCCGTTGCCGATGCCACGCTGGGTGATCAGCTCGCCCAGCCACATCAACAGCGTGCAGCCCGCCGTCAGGCAGATCACGATCAGCAGCACTTTGGCGCCGCTGAGGCTGGCGAGGAGGTTGCCGCCGCCGGCCTGTCCGCCGAAGGAGCGGAAGAGGAGGACGTA
>JBOGZB010000299.1:0-1796 GCA_050697175.1 Solirubrobacterales bacterium
CGCCCGGCGAGCATGTCGAGCACGTTGTCGAACTGCGACCGCGACAAATCCCTGAAGGGATACGCCGCCGTCACGAGCCTGTACACGTCGTCACTAGCGATTTCGGCGTCAGCCGAAATTGCGACGACCTGCTGAGCGAGCACATCAAGCGGATTCGTGGGGATGCGTGTCTCCTCGATCTCTCCTTCGCGCATCGCGCGGGCGACGACTGCGCTCTCGAGGAGGTCGGCGCGGAACTTGGGGAAGATGCGGCCGATCGAGACCTCCTCGATGCTGTGCCCGGCGCGCCCGATCCGCTGCAGGCCGCGGGTCACGGACTTAGGCGACTCGACCTGGATCACGAGGTCTACCGCCCCCATGTCGATGCCCAGCTCGAGCGACGAGGTCGCCACGAGGCAGGGCAGCTGGCCAGACTTCAGGAGCTCCTCGACGATGACGCGCTCCTCGTGCGCGAGCGAGCCATGGTGGGCCCTGGCGACCTCGATAGGCGCCTCGACCTTCGACGCGGAGCCATTCCCGGAGTGCTCGGTGGCCGGAAGCTCAGACTCCGGCTCCTCGTTGGCGAGCTCGTTCAGCCGTTTGGCCAGCCGCTCCGCGCCCCGTCGGCTGTTGACGAAGATGATCGTCGAGTTGTGCTCCTGGACGAGCTTCAGCAGCTCCGGGTAGATCGCCGGCCAGATCGAGCGCGTCGTCGGCGCGGCGTCGAAGTTGGCGTCCCCCGGCGGTGGAAAGCCACTGTCCCCGCCGTCCTTGCGCTTCTCGATCGAGGCGTCGGGCTCGGTCATGTCCTCGACCGGGACGACGATCTCCAGGTCGAGCTCCTTGGGCTTGCCGGCGTCCGCGATCCGGCACTTGCGCTTCGGGCCGACGAGGAACTGGGCGACGCGCTCGAGCGGCCGCTGGGTCGCCGACAGCCCGATCCTCTGGGGATCGGGGCCGTCGTTCGAGGTCACGAGTTTTGAGAGCCGCTCCAGCGTCAGCGCCAGGTGGGCGCCGCGCTTTGACTGGGCGACGGCGTGGATCTCGTCCACGATCACCGCCTCGACGCCCGTGAGGATCTCCCGAACGGCCGAGGTCATCATCAAGTACAGCGACTCCGGCGTCGTGATCAGGATGTCGGGTGGCTTGCGGCGCATCGCCTGGCGGTCCTTCTGGGGCGTGTCGCCGGTCCGCAGCCCGACGGCGATGTCCACGCCGATGCCGGTCAGTGGCGCGCGCAGGTTGCGCTCGATGTCGTAGGAGAGCGCCTTGAGTGGGGAGACGTAGACGATCCGCACACCTGTGCCCAATGCCTGCTCGGCATCCGCGGGGAGCTCCGTCCGCCTCGCCAGTCGGTCGATGCCCCAGAGGAACGCGGCCAGGGTCTTCCCGGAGCCCGTCGG
Source organism: Solirubrobacterales bacterium (assembly GCA_050697175.1). Lineage (GTDB taxonomy): Bacteria > Actinomycetota > Thermoleophilia > Solirubrobacterales > 70-9 > AC-56. The sequence goes on from JBOGZB010000299.1 coordinate 1,383, forward strand.
GGCGCAGATGAGCGTGTGATCCCCGGCTGCGATGTAAGGCCAGCCCTGTGCCTGAGCGGGCGTGGGCTCGGCGAACGAGCCCTCGAACCAGCGCCGCACGGGCTCGGAAAAGGGCTCCAGTGCCGATCTGCCAGTCGATTTCGGGTCAGTGGCCAACCCTCCGATCTTACGCGGGAGGTCTGCGGTAGACGATTCCGACGATCGGCCCGAGAACTTCCCCGACTCGGCGACTCGGAATAGGATCACCCCGACGGATCGAGAGCCCAGGGTGAGGACTTGGAGAGATCGGTTGGTTTGGCTTGTGCTGGCCGGCGTCATTGCGGTCGGGGCGCTCGCCACGCCCGCGCTCGCCGGCGCGAAGCTCACGGCCATCGACGTCAAGCCGTCGGCCGACCGCGTCGACATCGTGTTGAA
>JBOGZB010000300.1:0-6172 GCA_050697175.1 Solirubrobacterales bacterium
GGGTCAGGTTGCCCTCCGAGACGTTGAAGCCCGCGAACAGCATGATCGCTTCGCTGGGGACGGGCACGCAGGCGCTCTCCAGGGTCATCAGCACGAAGACGCCGACCAGCCCCGCGGAGTCGATGAAGTTCGTCGCCGCCTGGACCAGTGGTTCGAGAATGTCACCGGTCATCGGGCGCAGCATTACACTCGACCCGATGTCCCGCCTCCGCGCTCGCTTCGGAGACCCGGTGTACACGCGGCGGGCCCTTCAGTTCGCGGCCGATGCCCTGCTCGCCGCGCTCGCCTTCGCGCTCGCCTTCAAGCTGCGCTTCCTCGACGCCTCCGGTGGCATACCGAGCCGTTACTGGACGATGCTGACCGGGACGATCGTCTTCGTCGCGATCGGCAAGTCTGTCGTCTTCGGGCTCCTCGGCCTGCACGGAAAGTGGTGGCGCTACTTCCAGCTCCCGGACCTGTGGCCGGTCATACGGGCGGCCGCGGTCGCGACCGGGCTGCTTGTCGCCGTGTTCACGCTCGCCAAGCCCTACGCCTACAACATCCCGCGCTCGATCGTCGTCTTCGACCTGATGCTGACGATCTTCCTGCTCGGCGGCGCTCGCCTCGCCAGGCGGATGGTCGCCGAGCGCCCGGAGCGCTCCACGCGCCGTCGCCGAGCCAGGGGGATCCTGATCGTCGGCGCCGGCTCCGGCGGCCAGATGGTCGCCCGAGAGCTTCGCCTCAACCCCAATCTCGCCGCCCGGGCGATCGGCTTCGTCGACGACGATCCGCGCAAGCGGGGGATGAGCGCCGCGGGGGTCAAGGTCCTGGGACCGGCCGGCGAGATCGGGCGGATCCTCGACAGCCGCAAGCCCGACGAGGTGGTGATCGCGATCCCGTCCGCTCCCGGAGTGCTGCGCGCCAATGTGGCCGCCGCGTGCCGGGAGCGCGACATCCCCGTCCGCACCTTGCCGACGGTGTTCGAGCTCCTGCGGGGCGGTGTCGAGCTGACCCGCCAGCTGCGCGAGGTCCGGGTCGAGGACGTGCTCGGCCGCGAGCCGGTCGTCATGGAGCTCGACCGCGTGGGCGCGTATCTGGAGGACAAGATCGTCCTCGTGACCGGGGCGGGCGGCTCGATCGGCGCCGAGCTCAGCCGTCAGGTGGCCAGGGTGCGCCCGAAGCTGCTCGTTCTCCTCGACCACGCCGAGGACAACCTCTTCCGGATCGACCGGGAGATGCTCGCCGAGTGGCACTTCACGCGGGTCGAGGCGGTGCTCGCAGACTGTCGGAAACCTGAGCGGATGCTCGAGGTGATGCAGAGGTTCAAGCCCGAGGTCGTCTTTCACGCCGCCGCCTACAAGCATGTCGCCCTGATGGAGGCCAACCCTCTCGAGGCGGTTCGAAACAACGCGATCGCAACCCGGGTGACCGCCGAGACCGCGGCCGCCTCGGGAACCGAGCGGTTCGTCCTGATCTCAACCGACAAGGCGGTCAACCCCGGAACCGTGATGGGGGCGTCGAAGGCGATGGCTGAGTGGATCGTCCAGGCGGCCGGCCAGCGCCACGCGGGGACGCGGTTCGTGACCGTGCGGTTCGGCAACGTGCTGGCGTCGTCGGGCAGCGTCGTGCCTATCTTCCGCAGCCAGATCGAGAAAGGGGGGCCGGTCACCGTCACCCACCCCGAGATGACCCGCTACTTCATGACCATCCCAGAGGCGGTGCAGCTGGTGATCCAGTCCGGCGACCTCGGAGGCGGCTCGGGGGACGTGTTCGTGCTCGAGATGGGTGATCCGGTGCGGATCCTCGACCTGGCGCGCAACATGATCACCCTCGCCGGGTACGAGCCCGACAAGGACGTGGCGATCGAATTCGTCGGGCAGCGGCCCGGCGAGAAGATCCACGAGGAGTTGTTCAACATCGACGAGCGCGCGCGGCCGACGACGGCCGAGCGGATCGTCCGCGCGGTGCGTACGCAGCCCCTCGACCCGATCTGGGTCGAGCGCTCGGTCGAGCGCCTTGAATCCCTGGTCGCCGCCGGGGACGAGGCCGGGCTCGCCGACCGGGTCGTCGAGGTTGTGACCGAGCGGCTCGAGCGGGCACCGGCCGAGCTCTGAGCAGGGACTTCCAGGGACCGCGGCTCCCGTCGCCCTGCTCGGGCGCCGCCCGCTAGCGGCGCAGGTCCCGCCCTTAAGATGCCCGCGCCCCCATGCATGTGATCGAGTCCATCGGGCCCGTGCTCGGCATCGCCGCGTTCCTGGGCCTGGCCGTCCTCGCCTTCCTGCTCTTCCATCAGTCGCGCGACCTGCGCCGCCTGCGGGAGTGGGCCGGCCGGGCGCCCGAGCGTGCCCAGGAGGCCGCCGATGCGGTCCAGGCCGCCGCCGATGCGACCCGGCAGGAGGCGTCCTGGGGCGAGCCCGCCGACGCGGAGGCCGAGCCATCGGTCGCCGGCCGGCTCGGTGGAGCCCTGGCACGCGGCAGGGAGCGATCGCAGAACGGCCTGCGCGCCCTGGACCGCCGCCTGCCGGTCGACGGCCGATACCTGCTGGCGCTCGCCGGCGTGGCGATCGTGGCCGTGGCGGTCCTGACCAGCGGGTTCGGCCTGCTCGGGGGCGGCGGGGACTCGGGGAACCACAAGCACCACGCCGCGCCGAGGCCGAAGGTCGCGGTGCTGAACGGGACCGCGGTCACGGGGCTCGCCGACCTGGTCGACAAGAAGGTCATCAAGCCGGCGGGCTACAAGGCCGGAGTGGTCACCAACACGGCCTCGAGCTTCGCCAACACCGTCGTCATGTACGACGCCGGGGGCCGCTCCGACGCCAAGCGGTTGACCGCGGCGATCAAGCCGAAGCTGGGAGAGACGCCGGTTCAGGCGATGACCCCCGACGTCAAGGCCCGCGCCGGAAACGCTCCCCTCGCCCTGGCCGTCGGCCTCGACGACGCGGGGTTCGGAACGGGGTAGGCCGATGGTCGCGGCCTCGAACAGCGACTACGAGGTGCTGCTGAGGCTGCCCTCATACGTGTCGCTTGCGGCGCTGATCACCTGCGGGCTGCTGGCGATCCTCTACCTCTCCCAGCGCCGCGACCTGAAGCGTCTTCGCGACTGGATGGAGCGCGAGCCCGGGCACCCGACCGAGGACCTGGCGGCGAGCGAGGCGCTCCTCGATCGAACCGAGGCCGACCTCGAGGAGGCGCTCGGGTTCGAGGAGGACCTCACGCCGGCGCCGGCGGTCGAGCGCACCGCGGTCGGTCCTCCACTGCCTCCGGTGCCCGCCCCGCCGCCGGCCACCCCGGCGGGATCCGGCGCCACCTGGGTGACGAGCGAGCGGCCTGCCCTCGATCGGATCACGACCGAGCGCGAGGCGCTTTTGCCTCACCCCCGATCGCGCCGCCTCGCCGCGAGAGTGGGCCAGCCGCGCGTCCTGGCCGTAATCGCCCTGCTGGCCGTCGTGCTCGGAATCGTGGCCATCTTCGGCTCCGAGAGGCTGCTGCGCGACAGCGGCCCGTCGAGCTCGTCCGCGAAGCCCGGAGCCGTCGTGCCGGCCGACGTGAACGTCGCGGTCCTCAACGGCACCTCCGTCCCGGGTCTGGCGGGAAAGGTTGGTGATGACGTGACGGTCAACGGCTTCAACCTCGGGGTGGTCACCAACAGCCGCTCGCGGTTTCACCAGACGGTGGTCATGTACGAGCCGCACCAGCGCCGCGCGGCGCGACGCGTCGCCCACGACCTCGGAGTGACGCCCTTGCAGCCCATCGACCGTCAGACGGAGCAGGCGGCCGGCGGGGCCGACGTCGTGGTGATCGCCGGCGCCGACCGCGCCAAGCCGTGAACCGCAGCGGCCCGGCCCTGTTCTGCGCCCTGGTGGTCGCGACGGTGGTCACCGCCGCGGTGGTGGTCCACGCGCGAACCCCCGATCTCGCCCTGCAGGTCACCCACATCACGCATCGGATCTCTCCCCAGGGAGGCAGCGGCTACCGGGCGGCGCACATCAGCTTCTTCGTCAGGTACAGCGATCCCGACGCCACCGTGGAGATCGTCGGGCCGAACTTGAAGCTGACCAAGACCCTCTACCGCGGCCCCCTGGTGGCCGATCGGCCGGTCTCGTTCACCTGGAACGGGCGGACCGCCGCGGGAGCCGTCCCGAACCCCAATCACCGCTATCGACTGCGGGTGATCCTGCCGGGCTCAGACCGCGACATGGTCTACCCCCGGCGGATCGACATCATCGGCCCGGATCGACGGTGACCGCGTCTGCGCTCCAGCTCCTCGGGATGCTGGTCGCCTGCGGGTCCGCGGCCACGTCGCTCTTGGCCCCCACCCGCCGCACCCGCCTCGCCGCGGGCGCGGTCGCCCTGCTCGCCGCCCCGGCACTGGTCATCGGTGACGTCTGGCAGTCGACCCGGCTGGTCGACCTCCGCCACCACCCCGCCGAGCTGGCCGCGGCGATCTGCGTCGCGGCGGCGGCCGTCGCGATCGCCGCGGCGATCTTCAGACGGTATTCGTGGGCCTTCCCGGTGGCGCTGTTCGCCGCCCTTCCGCTCCGGGTGCCGGTACAGGTCGCCGGCCAGACCGCCCACCTGCTGATCCCCCTCTACCTGGTGATCGCGGGCGGGCTCGTCTGCTTCGCCATCGCCGAGCTCGAGGGCGGGCATGGCCGGGCGGACGGCGCCCGTGCCGACTTCGAGTCGCCGGAGCGCCGCGCCGCGGTGTGGCTTCGGTGGGCGATAGCCGCGACCCTGATCCTGTACGGGGCCCAGTCCGGGTACTCCGCGGACGTCTCGAACGCGATCGAGAACGCGTCCTTCTTCCTGGTTCCGTTCGCCGTCATGCTGATGCTGCTCGGCGAGGTGCGCTGGACCCGTCGCGTGCTCGGCGGCGTCCTGGTCGCGTCCGCCGCCGTGGCCCTCGTGTTCGCGGCGGTCGCGTTCGGCGAGTACGCGGCGAGGGACCTGATCCTGAGCCGCGGGAACCTCCTCCAGTCGAACCAGCTTCACATCTACTTCCGGGTCAACTCTCTGTTCTACGACCCGAACCTGTTCGGCCGCGACCTGGCGCTCACGGTGGCTGCCCTCGGCGCGTATCTCGCCTGGTCGCGAGAGACCGGGACGGCTGTCGTGGCGGCCGTCGTCTCGGCTGTCCTGCTCGGCGCGCTGGCGCTCAGCTACTCGGTGACCAGCTTCATCGCGCTCGGGTTCGGGCTGCTGGTGGTGGCGGGACTGCGCTGGGGCGCGCGGTGGGCGCTGGGAGCCGGGGCGGCGATATTGGCCTGCGGGGTGGTGTTCCTGCTCCTGAGCGGCACCGGCCGCACCGACTTCAGCTCGTCGGAGAGCCTCAACACGGCGACCAGCGGCCGGGTCGACCTGGTCGGAGGAGGGATCCGGCTGGCCCGCGATCGCCCCGTGGCCGGCTGGGGTTCAGGCTCGTTCGGGGCGGCGTTCTCCCGCCACATCGAGCGGGCCAAGACGACCGTCTCCCATTCGGAGCCGATCACCGTCGCGGCCGAGCAGGGAGGCATCGGCCTGATCGTCTACGCGCTGCTGATCGCCCTCGCGTTCATCGTGCTGTTCGGCGGGGCGAGCGGCTCGGTGGCGCTGGCAGCCGTGGCCGCCTGCTTCGTCGTCATGGTCGCCCACAGCCTCGGCTACGCCGGCTTCACCACCGACCCCGCCACCTGGGCCCTGCTCGGCCTGGGCCTCGCGCTCCGCCGCCGGCCCGCCTGATGTTCGAGTACCTGCGCCGCCTGGCGACGACCGGGGCCGCCTACACGGCCTCGAGCGTCGTCTCGAAGCTGATCGCGGTCTTCCTGCTGCCGATCTACACGCACTACCTCACCCCGGCCGACTACGGCGCCGCCGAGGTGATGCTCTCCTCGGTGATCGCCGCCAGCATCGTGGTGCGCTTCGGGATCATCGAGGCGATCCTTCGCTTCTACTACCTAGCCGACGAGCGCCCGGAGCGTGTCGTCTCGACCGGCTTCGCGACCCTGTTCTGGGGTGCGACGATCGCCGCGGCGGTGGCGCTGCCGTTCGCGGGGCCGATCTCCGAGGCGCTGCTGCGCCACCAGGACGCGGGCCTGGCGCGGCTCGCGATCCTCGGCCTCTGGACGCTCACCATGTACGAGTACGCGCTCACTCTGCTGAGGCTCGACGAGCGCGCGAAGGCCTACTTTCGGATCACGGTCGCGAACGTCCTGGT
>JBOGZB010000301.1:0-21850 GCA_050697175.1 Solirubrobacterales bacterium
CTCCCGGGGAGGGGGGCGGCCTGCGGCCTGGCGGCTAGACCCGCTCGGAGGCCTGGGTCTCGGAGCGGCCGCTGCGTCCGGTCCGGCCCGCCGCAGGCGCGCCGTCGGCCGCGGCCTTCGAAAGGCCCGCGATCTCATCCTCGAGGTCGGCGGCGAGCGCGTCGAGCTCGGGCATCGCGTCGTAGTCGGCCGTGAGCCCGAAGTTGACCTGGCCGTTGTAGCTCATGATCCCGAAGCAGACGCCCTGGTTCTCGGCCAGGGGGACCATCGGGAAGACGTCCTGGAGCTCTCGCCCCAGCAGATAGAGCCCGAACTGCGGTCCCGGCACGTTGGTGACCACGAGGTTGAAGAAGCGCTGCCGCGACTGGAGCCTTGCGGCCTGGGCGGCGATCGTGGGTGGCGCGAAGTCCGTCACCTCGGTGAGCAGGCTCGCGCCGACTGCCTGGCGCGAGGACTTCAGGTCGCCCATCCGCTCGGTCATCACCCGCAGTCGCTCGATCGGGTCCTCGCACCAGATCGGAAGCGGCGCCATCATCGCCGAGACCCGATTGCCCAAAGCACCGTGCTGGTCATCCGCCCTGACGCTGATCGGCACCATCGCCCTCAACTCGAGCTCGGCGGTCGAGTGGCCTCGGCTGCGCAGGAATCTCCCCAAGGCGCCGGCCACGGCGGCCAGAACGACGTCGTTGACGGTGCCTCCCACCTGATTCTTGATCCGCTTAAGCTCGTCGAGCTCGGTGCGAACCCAGGCAAAGCGCCGGTATGGGCCGATCGGCTCGTTGAACGGAGATGCCGGGGCCGCAAAGCCCGTTTTGATGAACGAGCCCGCGGCGCCCAGCGCGCCGGCGGCCGCACCGGCGACCTGGCGTGGGGCTCGGAGCGCCGCGCGCGCTCCACGCGCCATCTCGGCGGGGCTCGTGGCGCGCTCGATCAGCGCATCGCCGAGCAGCTGGCCACTGCTGGGCTCGGGCTGGGGGATCCATGGGTCGGGCTCGACGGCGCCTTCGGGGTCGCGGTCGAGGTCGAAGAGGACCGTGGTTATGTCAACTCCGGACACGCCGTCCACCAGGCAGTGGTGGGTCTTGGCCACGATCGCGAAGCGGCCGCCCTCGACGCCGTCCACGAGCCACATCTCCCAGACGGGCTTGGTCCGATCGAGGCGTTGCGAGAAGATCCGCGCAGCGAGCGTCCGCAGCTGGTCCTCGGAGCCCGGGGGAGGGAGGGCGGTGTGGCGGACGTGGTAGTCGAGATTGAGGTGGGGATCGTCAACCCACACGGGGCGTCCCTGCCCGAGCGGCACGAAGCGCAGCTTCTGGCGAAAGCGCGGGACCAGGTGCAGGCGCGAGGCGATGTGGTCACGGAACTCGGCGTACCCGGGAGTGGGCCCCTCGAAGATCGTCGTCGAGGCCACATGCATGTGGGCGGGGCCCCGCTCGAGCTGCAGGAACGACGTGTCGAGGCCGGTCAGCCGATCGCCGTGTGGCACAGGATGAATCTTCTCATGTGAGAGAAATCCGAGCCCCGCACAGGCGTGCGTCGGGCGGGGTCGGTCGAACGCTCATACCGAAAGCGTGCCCTGAGCGTGGCGCGCCTCGGGCGTCGGGTCCCCGGCGCCCTCGGGTCGCGTGAGATTCGAGACGCCGACTCCGAGCAGTCGCACCGGGGCGTCGAGCCCTGCGTCGTCGAGCAGCCGGTGGGCCACGGCGCCGATTCGCCTCGGGTCGCTGGTCGGCCCGTCGATGGTCCGCGAGCGGGTCCGGGTCCGGAACGGACGCAGGCGGACCTTCAGCGTCACCGTGCGCCCGCAATGACCTCCCGCGACCAGGCCCCGGCACAACGAGTCGACGAGTCGATCGAGGGTGTCGTGCAGGGTATGCATGTCGCTCACGTCGGTCGCGAAGGTGGTCTCGCGGCTCTCGGACTTTCGCTCACGGTCGACCACGACAGGCCGTTCGTCCCGGCCGTTGGCCCGATCGTGGAGCTCGCGCCCGAGTCGGGCTCCGATGGCTTGCTCCAGGGCATCGTCGGAAGCGCCGGCCAGCTGGGCAACCGTCTCGACTCCCGCACGGGCGAGCCGCTCGGAAGTGCGGGGCCCGACGCCGGGGATCAACCTGGCCGGGCGATCCCCGACCGCCTCGAGCATGCGCTCCGGCTCCAGGACCGAGAAGCCGTCGGGCTTGTCGAGGTCGGAGGCGATCTTGGCGAGGAGCTTGTTGGGAGCCAGGCCGACCGAGCAGGTCAGCCCGGTATCAGCGAGCACATCACGCTTAAGCTGGCGCGCTCGGGTCTTCGGCGCGGGGGAGCCGCTCAGGTCGAGGTAGGCCTCGTCGAGACCGGCGACCTCGAGGCGATCACTGAACCGCCGCAGAACCTCCATCACCCGGCTCGATGCTCGCCGGTAGAGCTCGATGTCACTCTCGAGCAGCACGGCGCCCGGGCAGCGCGAGCGCGCGGTGGAGAGCGGCATCGCGGAGCCGACGCCGAAGCGACGGGCCTCGTATGAGGCCGCCATCACGACGCCACGGGCCCGGGGATCCGTTCCCGTGGCGACGATCACGGGAAGCCCACGGAGCTCGGGCCTGCGCAGAACCTCGACGGAGACGAAGAACGCATCCATGTCCGCGTGCGCGCAGATCCGGGGCCACGTGGCGATCGTGCTCATCGCCGCAAGGCTACGCGTCACCGCCGCCGGAATACCGCCATTTCAGGGGACAAACGAAACCTTTAGGGAAGCGCGGTGTTATCTACGTCGTACCCGGCCTGGAGGGCCGGGGGGCTACATCCCACGAGAAGGAGATCCATAGATGCGTTTCAAGAGGCGGTCCGCCGCCATCATCGCGCTGGCTGTGGCCGGCGCCCTGTCAGTGGCTGGTATCGCCCTGGCCGCCACCAGCTCGACCGTGAGCTTCAAGTTCACGCCGGGCAAGGTGTCGAAGACCACACCCAAGGCGGGACAGATCAACGTCCACACCCACACCAACTACGCCGACACGAGCACCAACTACACCAACCGTGCCCAGCTGTACTTCGACAGCGATTTCGCGTTCAACACGGGCGCCGTGCCGAAGTGCAACAAGACGAGCATCTCCGGGACCAAGACGATGGCCCAGGCGATGGCTGCTTGCGGAAGCAAGCTGATCGGCAAGGGCACCGCGACCGCGGCGGCCGGAGCGAACACCGTTCAGGCCTGCGTCCTCGCGTTCAACGGGACGGGCTCGGGCAACGGCCACGTGCTGCTGTTCACCCGCGCCAATGTGGCGCCGCCGTTCACGATGAACTGCGCGAACCCGACCTCGAACACGGCCGGTAACACGAACGTGCTCTTGGACGGTCAGCTCGGTCCGGCGAACAAGCCCGGCTACGGAAAGCTGCTGGACTTCAACAACATCCATGCAGCGTCGGCCCTGCCCCTGACTGACTTCAACGTCACGATCGGCAAGCCGACGGTTCCCGCCACCGGCAACTACGTCGCTGCCAAGTGCAGCCACTCGCCGAAGACGTGGAAGGTGCAGACCAAGTTCACGTACGACAGCGGATCTCCGCAGACGGTGAACTCGACCCAGGCGTGCACGAACTAGCACGACTGGAGTCCTCGGCTCTTTGAGCCGATAGGAACGCGACGAGAGGGGCGGCGATTGCCGCCCCTCTCGTGTTTTCGGGGCCGAAGGCAGGCGCGGTACATTGATCTGCGTGAGCGCCGAGGCCAAGAACCTGGAGGCGATCTCGCGGGCGATCGACCAGCACAACTCGAACTGCCCGTTTCCGGCCTCCGAGGTGCGGATGAACCCGTTCGAGCTCGAGCGCCTCGGCTGGGAGACGATCAGGGGGCTGCCGCTGATCGCGGATCCGGAGCTCGGAACCGGCCGCTTCAGGATCGTCTGCTCGGGCGAGGGCGAGGGGGGCGAGCTCTCCGAGGTCGAGGCGGTCGGGACGCCGATCGAGGTCGGCGCGCCGGATCCGCAGACCACCTCGTAAGGAAGGCGCCGATCGTCGTCAGGAGCTGAGGCCCAGATCGCTGGTCAGCTTCTGCGCCTGGATGTTGAGCTGGAAGAACTCGCCGGTCAGGATCAGGACGCCCATCACGATCAACACCGCTCCGGCCACCGCCATGATCGCCGCGTAGTGCCGTTTGATCACCGTGAAGGTGGTGGTCATTCGCGAGAAGGCGAGCGCCGTGAGCAGGAAGGGGATCCCGAGCCCCGCCGAGTAGAACGCGAGCAGCAACGCGCCGCGGGCGGCCGAGCCGGACAGCGATGCGGCGCCGAGGATCGCTCCGAGCGTCGGGCCGATGCACGGCGACCAGGCGATGGCGAAGGCCATCCCCGCCACGAGCGGGCCGCCTCGTCCGGCCCTGGTCATCAGCGCATCCACTCGCCACTCCCGGTTCAGGCGGGCCACGAACAGGCTCGAGACGAACAGGACGCCCATCGCGACGATCAGGGCGCCTGCGATCGTCCGCAGCAGGTCACGATGATCCTGGAGCGTCTGGCCGACGCCGGTCGCGGTCAGCCCGAGCAGGATGAAGACGGCCGAGAAACTGGCGACGAAGACGAGGCTCGGCGCCAGAACCCGTCGCCAGTCGGCTTCCTCGAGCTCGCCGACCGAGACGCCCGTCACCGCGGACAGGTATCCGGGGACGAGCGGCAGCACACAGGGCGAGATGAACGAGACCACCCCGGCGCCGAATGCCGCCAGGATCCCGATCCCCGCTGCCGGATCACCGCTCACGTGGCCGGAACGTTAGACGTCGTGGGCCGTACCTCCGCGTCCCCGATGCTCAGGCGAGCGCCGCCGCGAGCCTGCGGCGATGCTCGCGCGCGACCGGGTGGTCGACGCCGAGCTCGGTGAAGATCGCGACCATGACCCGGCGCAGCAGGTCGCGCTGCTCGGGGTCGTCGCTCGCGGCGATCGCCTCCTGGAGCCCCTCGAGGGCCGGCTCGAGCTCGCCGCCGTCCCAGGCCGAAAAGCTCTTCGCAAGGACGCCGTCGGCGGCGCCGTCGACGCCGAGATGGGCTCTGGCGGCGAGCCCCTCAGCCTCGAAGTCGCCCTTCAACGGGTCGAGCACGTCGATCGCCTCCGATTCCTCGCCGCGGGCCAGCAGGATGCGTCCGAGCTTCACCGCCGCGGCCGCGTTTCGCGGATCCAGCTCGAGTGCCTCTCGCAGCGAGCCCTCGTCGTCGGATTCCGCGAGCTTGTCCGCCGCCGAGGTGACGAAGCCGTCGAGGAACTGCTCGATCTGGGCCGGCCGGATCGCGCCGACGAACTCAGAGACCACCTCGCCGTCCTTGAACGCCTTGACCGCCGGAATGCTCCCGATCTGAAAGCGCATCGCCAGGCTCGGGTTGCGATCCGTGTCGAGCTTCGCGAGCTCGACCTCGCCCGCTCGCTTCGCGACCGCGTCCTCGAGCGCCGGCCCGAGCGTCCTGCACGGCCCGCACCACTCGGCCCAGAAGTCGACCACAACCGGGACCTCGCGCGAGCGCTCGATCACCCGTGCCTCGAAGTCGCTCTCCGTGACGTCGAACGTCATCGATTCGAGGTTAGCTTGCCGGGGGTCCGGGCAGGGTGCGCCGACCCTGGGCACAATGCTCGTTCATGGACGAGTCTCTGCGCGGCAAGCTCCTGGTCGCCTCGCCGGTCCTGACCGACCCCAACTTCGCGCGGACCGTCGTCCTGCTCACCGAGCACAACGAGGACGGAGCGATGGGCATCGTGCTCAACCGACCGTCCGAGACTACCGTCGGCTCGGTCGCTCCCGATCTCGAGCAGATCACCGGGGGCGAGCCGATTCACGTCGGCGGTCCCGTCCAGCCCGAGGCGCTCGTCCTGCTCGCCGAGTTCACCGACCTGGAGGCGGCGGCGTGGATCGTGGTCGCGGACGTCGGCCTCGCCTCGGCGGACGTCGACCTCGCCGAGCTCGCCGACTCGGTTCGCCGAGGCCGGGTTTACGCGGGTTATTCGGGGTGGGGTGCCGGACAGCTCGAGGCGGAGATGGAGGAGGAGTCCTGGATCGTCGAGCCGCCGCTTCCGACCGAGCTCTTTCCGGACGACCCGGCGATGCTCTGGAGCGACGTCCTGGCCCGAAAGGGCGGCCAGTACTCGCTGATCGCCCGAATGCCCGCCGATCCGTCGCTCAACTGAGGCTCGTCGCACGCACAACCCCGCGTCCCCGCCCGCTGCGCACGATAGTCGGCGTTATGGAAACCCGATCGGAAACCAGCCACGACCCGAACCCCCCCGACTCGGCTTTACGACCTCCCACGGCCGCGTACGACGCCGTGGCGGGTCGCGTCCGGCCCTGTCGGGTCAGTCGGGGCGCTCTGAGGAGAGCATCTCGAGGATGCCGAGAAGCTCCCCGACCCGGCAGACCAGGAGCCGCTCCTCGTCCACCTCGACCCAGACGCCCGCCGAGGCGGGAAAGATGACGTGATCGCCGGCCTGGACCGGCATCTCGACGCCGGCCTGCTCCCACCAGTCGAGCCCCGGGCCGACCGCCAGGACGATTCCCTGCTCGGGCGGCGGATCGTGGCTCCCAGGCGGCACCACGAGCCCCGATCGCCGCACCCGGTCTGAATCGAGCTCCTTGACGACGATCCGGTCGAACAGTGGCCGGAGCTGATGTCGGACTGCCCCCAGCGGCTCGCGTCGCGATCTGGTGCTCATGTCCGTCAGGATATCCGCGTCGCCGAACCCGGCTCACTCGGCAACCCAGCCGGGTTGACATAACCGCAGGTGGGGGCTCCTCGGGCGTCCCGCGGCCCGGCGACGGCTCCGTGGGAGGGATAGGGTCAAGGCGGACCGGCATCGACGAGATTCCGGCCCACGACCCTCGAGCCACCGGAGGTGGAACGAATGGCACACGTCCTATGCGTCCTGTACGCCGATCCGAGCGAGGGGTATCCGCCCTCCTATCCCCGCGACGACATTCCGGCCATCGAGAGCTACCACGGCGGCCAGACCACGCCGACGCCCGAGGGCATCGGCTTTCGCGCCGGTGAGCTCGTCGGCTGCGTTTCCGGCGAGCTCGGGCTGAGGGAGTTCCTCGAGGCCGCGGGACACGCTCTGACCGTCACCTCGGACAAGGACGGCCCCGACTCGGAGTTCGAGCGCAGGCTCGCGGAGGCGGACGTCGTGATCTCCCAGCCCTTCTGGCCCGCCTACCTGACGGCGGACCGGTTCGCCAAGGCTCCGAACCTGAAGCTCGCGATCACCGCCGGGATCGGGTCCGACCACGTCGACCTCCAGGCCGCGATCGAACGCGGGGTCACCGTCGCCGAGGTCACCTACTCGAACTCGATCTCGGTCTCCGAGCACGTGGTGATGATGATCCTCGCCCTGGTGCGCAACTACATCCCCTCCTACCAGGTGGTCGTCGAGGGCGGATGGAACATCGCCGACTGCGCGAGCCGCTCCTACGATCTCGAGGGGATGCAGGTCGGCACCGTGGGGGCCGGGCGGATCGGCGCGGCGGTCCTGCGTCGCCTCGCCCCGTTCGAGGTCTCGCTCCACTACACGGACCAGCACCGCCTTCCCGAGGCCGAGGAGGCCGCCCTCGGGCTCACCTATCACCAGACCGCGGCGGAGATGGTCGAGGTATGCGACGTGGTCACCATCAACGCCCCGCTCCATCCCGAGACCCAGGGCATGTTCGACGACGCGATGCTTGCCCGGATGAAGCGCGGCGCGTATCTCGTCAACACGGCACGGGGAAAGATCTGCGATCGCGACGCGATCGCCCGGGCCCTCGAGTCGGGGCAGCTGGCGGGATATGCCGGGGACGTCTGGTTCCCGCAGCCCGCGCCGCGCGATCATCCGTGGCGCTCCATGCCCCACCACGGGATGACGCCGCACGTCTCCGGCACGAGCCTGTCGGCTCAGGCCCGCTACGCCGCGGGCACGCGAGAGATCCTCGAATGCTTCCTCGAGGATCGCCCGATACGCGAGGAGTACCTGATCGTCGACGGCGGGGCGCTGGCGGGCGCGGGAGCCCACGCGTACAGCGCCGGCGACGCCACGAGCGGCTCGGAGGAGGCGTCGCGCTTCAGCGAGTGATCCGAGGGCTCAAGGGCAGGAGGGCGACGAGCGCCTACTCGCGCTTCCAGCCGCGTCCGAGCATCCGGCCGATTCGGCTCGCCCCCGTGTTCGGCCTGAAGGTCGCCACTCCGGGATCGGGCGCGGGCAGGGAGCCGACCTCCCCTGAGCTGATCGTCAGCGTGACTCCACGCTCAGCGGTGCGGGCCACCTCCGGGGCGTCGACGAAGCGCAGGTCGCCCGCGGCGGTCCTGATGACGATCCCGTCGAAGATCCGCTCCCTGTAGTTGTCCACCACCTGATCGACCCTGCCGACCTCGGTCTCGTCGGAGCCGTAGACCGGGGTGCCCCGCTCGACCGCCGTGTAGTGGATCGCGTTCCCGTCGTCGATCATGGTCGGGTAAGGATACGTACCGTCAGGCGCCTGCCGCCCGCTTGACCGCGGGCTCGTCACAGAACGCGGCGATCTCGCGCGCAAGCCTTCCTCCCTGCCAGGCGAGCGGCGATGAGCCCTCGTCCTCGCTGATCAGGCGGGCTCGCGGCAGGCTCTGCGCGTAGGCGGCTGCGACGGCGTACGGGTGTCCCGGGTCGGCGGTGTCATGGCTCGCGACCACCAGGGCGGGCACGTCTAAGAGCTCGAGCTCGGACATCGTGTCGAACGGCGACGATCGGGCCAGCTCGCGCATCGCCTGCGCCACGGCGGACGGGTGGCTGTGCTTGGCCAGGCGCTGTCGCGTGATGCGAAGGACGGTCTCGCGCCACCTCGGATCCAGATTGCGATCGAAGGCATCGACGAACCCCTCCACCCCACCCCGCTCCAATCCGTCGGCGAGCCGGTCCCAGGCGGCGAGCGCCTCGGGGTCGACGGAGCCGACGTAGGCGGGCCCGATCACCACGATCCCGGCCAGGCGATCACCGTGGTCGAGCGCGTAGGCGATCGCCGTGTGGGCTCCCATCGAATGCCCCGCCAGGACGAATCGCTCGTCGCCGAGCTCGGACTGGGCCACCGCCTCGAGGTCGCTCACCAGCCGCGGATACTCGTACCCCTCACCGCCGGGGGCGGGATCGGACAGACCGTGCCCCCGAGCGTCGTAGGTGACCTGACGGTGCCCCGCCCTCGCGAGGGCCTTCGAGCCATGGACCACATATCGCCGGGTCGCCGTAACCCCGTGGAGCAGGACCACGGGCGGGCCGTAGCCGAGCGACTCGCCGGCCAGCTCCCGACCCCCCCGCTCCACCCGGAACTCTGCCGGCCCGGCGGCGTCCAAGGTTCGGCTCGCTCAGGAGGCCGCTTCGGCGCGAGCCCGCTCCAGCGAGTGCCCGAGCGCCTCGACGTCCTTGTAATGGAGTCCCAGGAGGGCCACGTGGCGGTAGCGCACGATGCCGTCGGGATCGACGATGAAGATCGAGCGACGGACGAGGCCGCCGGGGCCGAGCACGCCGTATGCCCGGACCACCGTTCGCTCGGGATCCGCGAGCAGCGGGACGGTGAGGCCGTACTGATCCCGAAAGCGCTCGTGGGAGTCGACCGACTGCGGCGAGATGCCGAGCACCACGGCGTCGAGCTTGTCGAGTCGGTCGGCGGCGTCGCGGTAGGAGCAGAACTGGCGCGTGCAGACCGGCGTGAAGTCACCGGGATAGAACGCCAGCACCACCCAGCGCCCTCGATGCTCGGCGAGCCCATGGGTGTGGCCGTCGTCGGCCTGGAGCTCGAAGTCGGGCGCCCGATCGCCGACCCCCACCCGGCTCATCGAGGACTCACTCTGATCGTCTTGATCAGCACCGGGGATGCCGGCGTCCCGACCTGTCCGCTCGAAGGGTCTCCGAGGGCCTCGATCCGCCTGACCACGTTCCACCCGGAGCTGACCGTTCCGAGCGGCGCGTACTGCGGGGCGAGTCCAGCGTCCGCCGTCGTGACCACGAAGAACTGGCTGCCCGAGCGCCCCGACGGCTCCACGGCCTTCTTGGCCATGGCGACCTTCCCTCTCCGATAGGTGGTGCTCGGCGAGGGTGGCTCGGTGACCGAGTACCCGGGCCCACCCATCGTCGTCTCGGTGGGGTCGCCGCCCTGGATCAAGAAGCCCGGGACGATTCGATTGAAGCTCGTGCCGTCGTAGACCCCCTTTCGCGCCAGGTAGGCGAACGACCCCACGGTGCGCGGGGCGGCTTTCGAGTCGAGTGCGATCGAGAAGCTGCCGCAGCTCGTTTGGACGGTGGCCAGACCCGCGGCGCGGCGCAGGGCCCGGTCGCTCGGGCGCTTCAGGTCGACGTGCTTGGGCTTCGGGGCGGCGACGCTCGCACATCCCGCCGGAAGGGCGATCGCGGTCGTTGAGGTGCCGCCCGATCCACAGGCGGCCAACGCCCCGACCGATCCCGCGAGGGCGAGGAGCCCGAGCCGGCGCGCGGTTGGCATGGATCCCATCGGCTCGCCAGGCTAGTTGAGTGGGACCCGCGGCGCGCGCCTGGTCGACCCCCTGGTCGACAGCCGCCGTCCGGACGGCGGCGGACCCGGCGGGACGCCAAGATGTCCGGATGGCATCGGCCCGGCGAGCTGCATGTTGAGCGCATGACGGAACGGCCCCGAACGCCGCGGCGGGTCCGGATCATCGGCCGAACCCTGAATCGCCTTGTCGTGCGCGCGCCGTGGGCATGGCCCGTGATCCGCGGGCCGATGCAGCGCTTCTTCGACCGCTCCGCCCCGGGTTGGGACGGCCGGACCGGCGCCGGGTCGGCGGATCATCTGGCCGCCCTCGGCGCCGCGCTCCTGCATGTCCGCCCGGCGCCGGAGCGGGCGCTCGAGGTCGGGACCGGGACCGGCGAGGGCGCGCTCCTGATCGCGCGCGAGTTCCCCCAGGCGCGCGTCCGGGGCGTCGACATCTCCGATCGGATGATCGCCGTCGCCGTCGCGAAGGTCGGCCTCGACCCGGAAGGGCGGATCGCCTTTCGCGTTGCGGACGCGGCCCGGCTTCCGTACGACGAAGAGTCCTTCGATCTGGTCGTCCACCTCAACATGCCCCCGTTCATGAGCGAGATCGCGCGCGTCCTGCGTCCCGGCGGCCAGGTCGTGGTCGCCTCGAGCTGGGGCTCCGCCACCCCGTTCTACACCCCGGAGTCGGTGCTCGAGTGGGGATTCGCAAAGCGTGACATCGAGCCCACCGCGGCGGGCGAGGCGGCGGCGGGGACCTACTGGGTCGGGCGAAAGGCCGCCGCGTCCCAATAGATTCCGACCATGGACGTATCCAGCAGACGGCACCTCGTGCTCGTCAACCCCTCCGCCGGCGGCGGGCGAGCCCGCAGGCTGCTGCCGCAGCTCGAGTCCGCGTTGGACGCCCTCGGGGTCGGGTACCGCGTGGTGATAACCACCAGCCTCGCGCACGGCTGCGAGGAGGCCAGGCGCGCCGCAGCTTCGGGCGAGACCCCGGTCGTGATGAGCGGCGACGGGCTGATCGGGCAGGTCGGGGGCGTCCTGGCAGGAGGTGACGTCCCGCTCGGCGTGATCCCCGGGGGGCGCGGGAACGATTTTGCTCGCGTGCTCGGGATACCCGCCGAGATCCCCGACGCGGCCCGGCTGTTGGCCGCGGGCAAGACGCGCGCGATCGACGTCGGCGAGGCCAACGGGCGCCGCTTCCTGTGCATCGCGAGCTGCGGGTTCGACGCCGAGGCCAATCGGATCGCCAACGATGCGCGGTTCGTGAAGGGCAACCTGGTCTATGCCTACGCCGCGCTCAGAGCCCTGGTCGCGTGGAGGCCGGCGACCTTCGAGCTGGAGCTCGACGGCGTGCGCCACGAGGTTCGCGGCTACTCGGTCGCCGCCGCGAACAGCAAGGCCTACGGCGGAGGGATGTTCCTGGCTCCCGACGCCGAGCTCGACGACGGAATGCTCGACGTGGTGAGCGTCGGCGAGGTCGGCAAGCTCCGTTACCTGACTAACCTGCCGAAGGTGTTCAAGGGCCGCCATCTGGATCACGAGGAGGTGACCGTCCGGCGGGCGGCCGAGGTCGGGATCTCCGCCGACCGGGCGCTCGCCATGTATGCGGACGGCGACCACATCGCGGACCTTCCGGCGACGATCCGCGTTCTCCCCGGCGCCCTTCAGGTGATCGTCCCGTGAGCGGGCCGCGGGCCGCGGGCGGAGTTGCCGGGCCGTTCTCGGCCGCGCGCATTCGGTGACCGGACTGTTCGCCGTCGAGCGAGCCGCGGCCCGGGCGGTCGGGGCTCTCAGCAGGCGGACCGGCCGCGGCGGCGGCACCACGCTTCCGGGGCGCCTGCTGCTGCGAATGGCGCCCGATGCGATCTCTCGCCTCGGAGCGGGCCTCCCGGGAGGCTCGTCGATCGTCAGCGCCACGAACGGCAAGACGACGACCGCCGGCATGATCGCCGCCGCGCTGCGGGCAGCCGGTCGCCGTCCGGTCCACAACCGGGCCGGCTCGAACATGACCTGGGGCGTGGCGACCGCGCTGCTGGAGCAGCGTGGCGAGGAAGGCCTGTTCGAGGTCGACGAGGCGTGGCTGCCGAGGATCGCCGCCGATCTCGATCCGAGCCTGATCGTGCTCGGAAACCTGTTCCGCGACCAGCTCGACCGCTACGGCGAGCTCGAGCACCTCGCCGACCAGTGGGCCGAGGTGGTCGCCGCGCGTGCGGGCCGCACCGAGTTCGCGCTCTGCGCCGATGACCCGCTGGTCGCCGACCTCGGGCGCGACCGCGAGCTGGCGCGGCGTCCCGGCGTCACCTACTTCGGAATCGAGGACCCGAGCGTGGCGCTGCCGGAGCTCCAGCACGCGTTCGATGCCAAGCACTGTCGCCGCTGCGGCGCTCCTTACGTGTACGAGCGCGCGTTCGTCGGCCATCTCGGCCACTATCGCTGTCCGAGCTGCGGTGCCGACCGACCCGCGCCCGACGTCGTCGCGACCCGGGTCGAGCTCGACGGGATGCGCGGATCGAGGGTCCGGGTCCGAGCCGGGTCGGCCGAGGCCGAGTTGAACCTTCCCCTTCCCGGCCTCTACAACGTCTACAACGCGCTCGCGGCCCTGGCGGCGGCCGGTCGGCTGGGCATCGCCCTGGATGACGCGGTTCACGCCATGGGATCGATGAAGGCGGTGTTCGGGCGGGTCGAGACGATCGACGTCGACGGGAAGGCGGTCTCGATTCTGCTGATCAAGAACCCCGCCGGGGCGAACGAGGTCCTGCGCACCCTCCTCCTCGAGGTCGATGGCCCGGAGCCCTCTCCCGGGCTCGACCTGTGGATCGCCCTCAACGACGGGATCGCCGACGGTCGCGATGTGTCGTGGGTGTGGGACGCGGACTTCGAGCTCCTCGCCCGGAGGATCCGCCGGGTCGCGTGCGCCGGCACAAGGGCCCCCGAGATGGCCGTGAGGCTGAAGTACGCGGGGGTCGAGACCGACGCGATAGCGGTCGAGGAGTCGATCGAGGGATCGCTTGACGCGGCGCTCTCGAGCGCGGACGGAGCTCTCTATGCCCTGCCGACCTACACCGCGCTGCTCGAGCTCCGCGATCTCCTCGCACGGCGCGGCCTGGCGACGAGCTACTGGGAATGAGCTCGGCTGCCGTGTGGCACGAGGTCGAGTGCGGCGGCTACGCGGCCGACCTGGACGTCTGGAGGCGGCTCGCCGAGCCGGCTGCCGGCGGCGTCCTCGAGCTCGGCGCCGGTGCGGGTCGAGTGGCTCTCCACCTGGCGAGGCACGGGTGCGAGGTATGGGCCGTCGACAGCGACCCTGAGCTGATCGAGGCGCTCGTCGAGCGGGCGTCGAGCGAGGGGCTTCGGGTGGAGGCCGTGTGCGCCGACGTCCGCACCCTCGACCTCGAGCGGCGGTTCGAGCTCGTGATCGCGCCGATGCAGCTGGTCCAGATGCTCGGAGGGAGGGGATCGCGCCTCGCAGCCCTCGAGCGGATAGCCCGCCATCTGGAGGCCGGCGGGCGCTTGGCCGCCGCGATCGTCGAGCGCCCCGGGGCCGCGGTCCTGGGCGCGGGCTCGGGCATGCCGGACGTTCGCGAGCGCGACGGCTGGATGTTCTCGAGCGTGCCGACGGTCCTTCCCGCGTCTGACGGCGGCCTCGAGATCCGGCGATCGCGCCAGGCGGTCTCGCCCGCCGGCGGGATGAGCGAGGAGCAGCACACCGAACGTCTCGCCGGGCTGGACGCCGAGAGCTTCGAGACCGAAGCCGCCCAAGCCGACCTGCTGCCCCGAGGCCGGCTCTCGGTCGAAGCGTCGGACGGCTACCTCGGGTCCACCGTCGTGGTCTCGGAGAGGGTGTGATGGAGCTCAGGCTGGTGGCGCTCTACCCCGAGCAGATGAACATCTACGCCGATCGGGGCAACATCCTGTTCCTGAGGCGACGATGCGAGTGGCGGGGGATCGGGTTCTCCTACAGCGCGTCCGGGCTTGGCGAGACGTTCGATCCCGCCGCGCATGACCTGATCTACCTGGGCGGCGGCCAGGATCGAGATCAGCGGATCGTCGCCCGCGACATGGTCGCGACCAAGCGTCGCGCCATGGCGGAGGCGGTCGAGGACGGCGCCGTCGTCCTCGCGGTCTGCGGTGGCTACCAGCTCCTGGGCCACGGGTACCAGCTCGCGGACGAGCGGATCGAGGGGCTCGGCCTCGCCGAGCTGGAGACGGTCCGCGATCCCGGTCCGCGCCTCACTGGGAACGTCGAGATCGAGGTTGACCTGGGCACCGGGCCTCAGCGCCTGTCGGGATTCGAGAACCACGGTGGGCGAACGCACCTGCTCGAGGGAGCGGAGCCGCTCGGCCGGGTGATCCGCGGGTTCGGCAACAACGGCAGGGACGGCCTCGAGGGAGTGCGGCGGGCAAACATGATCGGGACCTATCTGCACGGCCCGCTGTTGCCCAAGAACGCATGGCTCGCCGACCGGCTGATCCAGCTCGCCCTGGGGCGCGGCCTCGGTTCGCCGCCGGATCTCGAGCCGCTCGACGACCGACTCGAGGCCGCCGCCCACGAATCCGCCCACCGGGCCGCGCTTCGCGGTTGATCCGCCGGCTCGCGTCCTTGCTCGGCTATATGGTCGGTGCCTCTTTGGGCGATGCCTGAGAAAGGAGCCCGCGATGCCCGACCGCGACTATCCGCTCACCTTCTCGGTGGACTATCCCGACCGCTCGCTGAACCGAGTCTCGACCGGCTTTCGGATCTTCGCCGCGATCCCGATCCTGATCGTGATCGCGACGATCTCCGGCGGCGCATGGACGTACAGCACCGGAACCACGATCGCCATCACGGGGTCCGGGCTCCTGTTCGTCCCGCCGCTGCTGATGATCCTGTTCCGTCGCAAGTACCCCCGCTGGTGGTATGACTGGAACCTCGAGTTCCTTCGATTCTCGAATCGGATCTACGTCTACCTCGCTTTGATGGACGACCGGTATCCGTCCACGGACGAGCACCAGTCGGTCCGCTTGGACTTCACCTATCCGAACGCCGAGCAGGACCTGAACCGGTGGCTGCCGCTGGTCAAGTGGTTCCTCGCCATCCCGCACTTCATCGTGCTCGCCGTTCTCGGGGTGCTGGCGTTCTTCTGCGTGGTGATCGCCTGGTTCGCGATCCTGTTCACGGGGCGATACCCGCAGGGACTGTTCGGCATCGTCGAAGGGGTGCTCAGGTGGAGCAACCGGGTCACGGCCTACGCGTTCCTGTTGACCACCGACCGATACCCGCCGTTCGGGTTCGACTGAGCGCCCGGCGGCCTAGCGGCCGCTCGAGCCGAATCCGCCGTCGCCGCGCGCCGTCGACGTGAGCTCCTCGACCTCGATCGATGCGATCTCGGCGATCGGCGTGACCAGAAGCTGGGCGATCCGGTCCCCGGCCTCGATCTCGACGCCCCGCTTGCGGTCGGTGTTGAGGAGCAGGACGCAGACCTCGCCCCGGTACCCGGAATCGATCAGCCCCGGCGAGTTGACCAGCGCCACCCCCTCGCGGGCGGCGAGCCCGGAGCGGGGAAGCACGAGCCCGGCGTGGTTGATCGGGATCTCGACTGCGATTCCCGTCGGGACGCTGGCCCTTTCACCGGGCGCCAGCGACGCGGCCTCGGCGGCGTGGAGGTCGAGTCCGGCGTCGCCGTCGTGGGCGCGACTCGGCAGCCGAGCGCCGTCGCGCAGAAGCTTCACTCCGAGCTCCACCGCCGTAGCCTAGATCGGGCTAGCCGGTTTCGGCCGCGGGTGGCGAGGGGGCCGACCCGTTCAGCGCAAAATCGGCGAACCGGTGGGTGTGCGCCGCGGGGATCCGGGCCTTGACCAGGACTCCGTCCGCCCTGTCGGTGCGCTCCAGGTCACCCGCCAGCTCGTGGAGCTCGGCGAGCGTGCCCCCTTCGGAATAGGGAAACAGCAGCTCGACCTCCCGCAGCCCCTCCTCGAACGCTGCGGTGATCCTGTCGCGAAGCCCATCGAGCCCCTCTCCCGTGGCCGCCGAGATCAGCGCCGCCTCCGGCCTGCGGATCGAGAGCTCGTTGGCGTCGGCGGCGTCGAGAAGGTCGATCTTGTTGAAGGCGAGAAGGCGCGGCGCATCGCCGGCCCCGATCTCCTCGAGCACCGAGTCGACGGCGGCGATCGACTCGAGCTGGGCCTGTTCGGGCTCCGAGGCGTCGACGACCTGCACGATCAGGTCCGCGAGGACCGTCTCCTCGAGGGTCGCCTTGAACGCTTCGACCAGCTGATGCGGGAGCTTGCGGATGAAACCGACCGTGTCCGTGACCAGGAAGCGCCGGCCCTGGTGACGGTATGCGCGGGTGGTGGGGTCGAGGGTGTGGAACAGCCTCTCCCCCACCCCGGCGCTGGCGCCGGTCAGTGCGTTCAGGAGGGTCGACTTCCCGGCGTTCGTGTAGCCGGCCAGGGCGACCGTGGGGAGCGCCGACCCGCGGCGCCGGGCCCGCATCACCTCGCGGTTTCGCTCCAGGCGCTCCAGACGGCGGCGCAGGTTGGCGATCCTGTCGCGGGCCAGGCGGCGATCGGTCTCGATCTGCGTCTCGCCGGGCCCTCGCGTCCCGATCCCGCCCCCCAGCCGCTCGAGGTGGGTCCACAGCCCGCGCATCCGGGCGAGGTTGTACTCCAGCTGGGCGAGCTCCACCTGGAGCTTTCCCTCGGCGCTGTGGGCGTGGTCGGCGAAGATGTCCAGGATCACCGCCGTCCGGTCGATCACCGGCACCCCGAGGGCCGCCTCGAGGTTGCGCTCCTGGCGAGGCACCAGCTCGTCGTCACACGCGACGACGTTCGCGTCGCAACGACCGACCTCGGCCTTCAGCTCGCCGAGCTTTCCTCGTCCGAGGTAGCGGTCGGGGTCGGGGCGGGCATTCACCTGGATCAGCTCCCCCGCCGTCGCCACACCGGCCGTGCGCAGGAGCTCCTTCAGCTCGGCGAGCGGATCGTCATCGCCCGGCGAGCGCGAAACCACCGAGATCGCCACCGCGCGCTGGCTCGCGCGCGGGTTGGCGACCCCGGCGCCGGTTCTAGTCGTGGCCATGCGGCCATTGCGCGTTCGCTGCACCTAGATCGATTGTAGGAGCCGGCTCGGCCTCGGGGCATGCGGATAGGCTTGCGCCCGAATGAAGGTCTTCGTCACGGGTGGAACCGGATTCATCGGCGGTCACGTGGTCCGGCGCCTGCGCGATCGTGGGGACGAGGTGCGGGCGCTGGTACGAACTCCGGAGCGCGGGGCGGTCCTCTCGGGCCTCGGATGTGAGCTTGTCGGTGGGACGCTGGCCGACAAGGACGTCCTCCGCGCGGGCATGGACGGCTGTGACGCAGTGATCCACGGGGCCGCGATGTACGAGGTCGGGATCGCGGAGTCCGATCACCAGGCGATGTACGAGGCGAACGTGGTCGGCACCGAGAACGCGCTTCGGGCGGCGCTCGACGAGGAGGTCGGCCGAGTCGTCTACGTCTCGACGGTCGGCGCGTTCGGGAACACCAAAGGACGCGTCGTCGATGAGTCCTACGAGCATCCCGACGGGGGCTACACCTCCTACTACGAGGAGACCAAGGTCGAGGCCCACAGGCTCGCCAAGCGGCTGATCCGAGAGCACGACCTGCCGTGCGTGATCGTCCAGCCCGGAGGCGTCTACGGCCCCGACGACCACTCGGCGCTGGGCCGCCAGATGAACCAGTTCCTGGACGGGCGGATGCCGCTCCTCACCTTCCCCGAGCTCGGGATGAACATGGTCCACGTCGACGACGTCGCAGACGGGGTCCTGCTCGCCATGGACGAGGGAGCGACCGGCGAGTCCTACGTGCTCGGCGGGCAGATCACGACGATGCGAGAGCTGATCGAGACCCTGGGCCGGGTGTCAGGGCGAAAGGCTCCGCGCCGGGCGATCCCGACGTCGGCGCTGAAGGCGATGGCGCCGCTCGGGCCCGTGATCGGCAAGCTGATGAACCAGGGCCCCAATTTGCGCGAGCTGATCAGCTCGGCCGACGAGGTCACCTTCTGGGCCCGGCACGACAAGGCGATGGCCGAGCTCGGCTACTCGCCGCGCGGCCTCGAGCAGGGACTTCGCGACATGCTCGAGGCCGAGGGGCGGCTGCCGGCCGCCGCCGCGGCCTAGCGACCGTCGCGCGTCACCTCAGTGCGTGACGCTCGTCTTGACCATCTTGCGCTCCGCCTTGCTCACCGGGCCCTTCGTCTCCAGGGTCTTGATCGCGGCGGCTATGTCGCTGCCGAGCGTGTCGGCGAGGGAGCGGCTCAGGTTGAGCTTCACCAGGGCGCGCATCATCTTCACCTCCTGAGCGTCGGGCGGCATCGTGTAAGCGGGCACCATCCAGCCCCGCTCGGCGGCCAGCTGGAACGCGATGTCGAACTCGTCGTAGGGGTGCTCCTCGGCGAGGTTGAAGGCGACCAGCGGCAACGTCTCCTCGCCGGCGCCGATGATCTGGAACTTGCCGATCGCCTCGATGTCGGCGGCCAGCGAGCGTGCGTTCTCCTGCATGATCTCCATGATCTTGCGGTAGCCGACCTTGCCGAAGCGGACGAAGTTGTAGTACTGGGCGAGGACCATCGAGGATCCGGTCGAGAAGTTGAGCGTGAAGGTGGCGTCGGTCTTGCCCAGGTAGTTCTCGTAGAAGACGAGGTCCTCGGCCAGGTCCGATTTCTCCCGGAAGATCAGCCAGCCGATGCCGGGATAGACGAGACCGAACTTGTGACCCGAGGCGTTGATCGAGCGAACCTGCTCGAGGCGGAAGTCCCACTTGGAGTCCGGGTAGAGGAAGGGCCACACGAAGGCTCCGCTGGCTCCGTCGATGTGAAGCGGGACGTCGAGGCCCTTCTCGTTCTTGATCGAAACCAGGAGGTCGTTGATCCCGACCACGTCGTCGGCGTGCCCCGTGAAGGTCGTGCCGACGACGGCCGCGACGCCGATCGTGTTCTCGTCGACGTGGGGCTCCACGTCCTCGGGGCCGATCGTGTACTTGCCGGCCTGGAGCGGGACGATCCGGGGCTCGACGTCGAAGTAGCGGCAGAACTTTTCCCAGACGACGTGCACGTCGCCGCCGAACACGAGGTTCGGCGAGTCGGTCGGCTTGCCGGCATCCTCGCGACGCTTGCGCCACTTCCACTTCAGCGACAGCGCGCCCAGCATGATCGCCTCCGAGGAGCCCTGGGTGCTCGTCCCGGTGGTCTCGCCGGGGGCGTGGAAGAGCTCGGCGAGCATCCGCACGCAGCGCTGCTGGATCTCGAAGGTCTGTGGGTATTCCGCGTGGTCGATGAAGTTCCGATGCAGGTTGTCGTCGATCACCCGCCGCGCCTCGGGCTCCATCCAGGTGGTCACGAAGGTGGCGAGGTTCCGCTCCGGGATCCCCTCGACCGCGAGCTCCTCGGAGAGCAGTCGCATCGCCGCGATCGGGGTCATCGCGCCGTCGGGTATCGCGTGATCCGGTGCGTCGGTGGTCAGGTAGGCGCCCTCGGCGGCGGTCTGCATGAGGGCCGTCACGTCACTCATCGAGTCCTCCTTGTCTCGGCCCGGACCATCTCAGGGCGCCCGGATTGCCCGGGGATCAAATCAGGCTGGACGCATGACGCATCACCCAGCCCGGGTGAATCGGGGATCTCCGCTCAGTTCGGTCAGCCGGTCAGGCGGCGGCGCGGGCGCCGCGAAGCGGCCCGGGAACCACCAGGGCCGCGACGATCACGGCTGCGAACGCCCCGCAGCGAGCCACGACGGCGAGCGGATCTGCGCCCATCGAGTCACCGAAGACGAGAACGCCCCCGATCACGGCGACCACGTTCGCCGCGATCGTCGTCACCGTGATCACGGGAACGGCGGCGCCCGTCTGCATTCCCCGCGCCAGCGCGAAGAACGCGCCGGCCCCGGCGATCACCGCCACGAGGGTCCAGGGGCTGATGATCGAGAGTAGGTCGCCCGGCACGGTTCCGGTCAGCGCCTTGAGCGAGACGTTCGCGACCCCGAGCAGGAGCCCGGCCGCGGCGCCGAGCATCGGGCCGCTGGCAGGGCGCACCGCGCCCGAGGCGCCCGAGACGAGCAGCGCCAGGCCCGCTCCGATCGCGGTCGCCTCGAAGGGGATCATCGCCCCCGTCTGATACCCCGAGTCCGGACCGCCGGCCTGCCCCGAGGTGGCGGCGAGGAGCGCCAGGCCACCCGCGCACATTCCGAGGCCTAGCCACTCGCGAAGCCCGAGCCGGGCGCCGAACCAGCGCTCCGCGATCCAGGCCAGGAGCACGAGGCCGCCCGAGATCGTCGTCTCGACGAGCGACAGAGGCGCGATCGCGAGGGCAACCACATGGAGGGCCCAGGCGCCCGCGGCGATTGCGAAGCCGATCGTCCACCACCGCGAGCGAAACAGGGCGCCGGCGCTTCGAAGCGGATGACGGAGCTCGACGTCGGCGGCCGCGCTCGCCCCCCGGTGCTTGCAGAGCAGCGCCAGGTTGGTCGTCAGCGCGCAGGCGAGCGCGATCAGTGTTCCCAGTTGGATCATCAATGATCAGGATCGGCCGGACCGAGACCGGCCTTGAAGTCGGACGAGCGTAGTGGACGGATCTAAACGCCAGCTATCGGCGCATCGGAGGAGCCTCGAGCCCACTCCCGGGAGTCGCGGCGCTCACGCGAGGTGCTCGCGCATCCGAGAGACCGCCTCGAGGATCCGCTCGTCCGGGGTCGTGAGCGAGATCCGGAAGAAGCCCTCGCCGCTCGGCCCGTACATCGATCCCGGGGAGACCACGACCGCGGCCTCCTCGAGCACGAGCGAAGCGAACGACTCGGAGGTGTGCCCGTCGGGCACCGGCGCCCAGACGTAGATCGTCCCCCGGGGGGCCTCGACCACGACCCCGATCGCGCGAAGCGCATCGACCACGAGGTCGCGTCGCCGGGCGTAGATCGCGTTCATCTCCTCGATCGCATCGCGGGGCCCCTTGAGCGCCGCGGCCCCGGCGAGCTGCACGGCCTCGAACAGGCCCGAGTCGACGTTCGTCTTGAGCCGCCAGTACGAGGCGACCGCCTCGGGGTTGCCCAGGATCGCCGCGCACCGCCAGCCGGTCATGTTGAAGCCCTTCGACAGCGAGAAGACCTCCACTCCCACCTCCTTGGCGCCGGGCGTGGCGAGGAAGCTCGGCGCGACATACCCGTCGAACGTCGTCTCCGAGTAGGCGTTGTCGTGGACGATCAGGATCTGGTGCTCGCGCCCCAGCTCGACGAGCCGCTCGAAGAAACCGTCCGGGACCACCGCGCCGGTCGGGTTGTTGGGGTAGTTGACGAACATCAGCTTTGCCTTGGCGAGCGCCGCGGCGGGGATTTCGCCGAAGTCCGGGACGAAGCCGAGCTCGGGGACCAGCGGCATCACCTCCGGGAC
>JBOGZB010000302.1:0-3428 GCA_050697175.1 Solirubrobacterales bacterium
GTGCAGGTAGCCCTCCCGGTGCAGGAAGGCGAACAGCAGCTGGCCGCCGAGGCCGTCGTAGTTGCGCACCCACATGCGCGGCGACCTCCCCTTCGATCCGTTCATGATCCGCCAGCGCAGCCCCTACTGGATGTACTCGCTCGAGGAGCTTCGCTGCGACCTGACCGCGTTCGCCGAGTCGGTGAAGCTCGAGCGGCAGGGCTTCGCGTTCGCGCGCTACGTCCAGTACGCGATCGTCTTCGACCGCATCTTCCGCTTTCCGGTCACCGGCGATCGAAATCGAAACTACGACGGGCTCGGCGGCCAGCTCCTGTTCGCGTTCCTCCACAAGGAGGGCTACCTGCACTGGACCGACAACCGCCTGACGATCGAGTGGCCGCGACTCGCCGACGGGGTCGAGGCCCTCCGCGCCCGGGTCCAGGACCTCTACCACTCCGGGATCGACCGCTCGAAACTCGGCCAGTGGATAGCGGCCCACGACCTCGTCGCCTCCTACGTCCCGCCCGCCGACGGCTCGGCGTGGGCCCGCGAGGGCCGCGCCCTTCCCGAGGTCGACGAGCCCAAGCAGCTGGTCGATCTGGTCAAGGACGACGAGTTCCCGCTCAGCCTCTTCTACACCCAGCTCACCGGCCGGCTCGACGGCGCCCTGAGACGGCCCGACGACGCGCTGTAGGAATCGGGAGAATCCGCGCCAGTGGGTGAGCTCGAAGGACGCGTGATTGCGATCGCCGGCGCGGCAGGCGGCCTCGGCCCCGCCGTGATCCGGCGGCTGGTCGACGAGGGGGCGAAGATCGCCGCGACCGACGTCTCGCAGGAGCGGCTCGACCAGCTCGGCTCCGACCTGGTCCTGTCGGACCGCCGCTACGACGGGCGCGCCGTCGACCTGCTCGACTCCGACGAGGCCGCGCGCTGGGCGAAGGACCTGGGCGAGCGCTTCGGTGGCGTCGATGCCCTCCTGCACCTGGTCGGGGGCTGGAAGGGCGGCGAGCCGATCGCCGAGGCGTCCCTCGCCGACTACGAGTGGCTCCACGACCTGCTGGTCCGCACCGTCCAGTACACCACCCGCGCCTTCTGGGACGCCCTCACGACGAGCGATCACGGGCGCTTCGTCCTGGTCAGCTCGTCGCAGGCGCAGCGCCCGGATGCGACCAACGCCTCCTACGGCGCCGCCAAGGCAGCGGCCGAGAGCTGGACGCTCGCCCTCGCGGACTCGTTCAAGGACTCCAAGGCGACCGCCAACGTGATCGTCGTCAACGCGATCCTGACCCCGCAGATGCGCGAGAAGAGCCCCGACAAGGAGTTCCCGACCTTCACCACCGTCGAGCAGATCGCCGACGCGATCTGCTTCGTGTGCAGCGATGCCGCCGCGAAGATGAACGGCCAGCGGCTATCACTTCACCCGTGAGCCAGCGGCATCCGCGCGGATTCGCCAGCGACAACAACTCCGGCGCCCATCCCGAGGTCCTGGCGGCGATCGCCGCTGCCAACGAGGGCCACGTCCCCGCCTACGGCGCCGACGATCATACGGCTGCCGCCGAGGCGGTCTTCCGCGAGCACTTCGGCGAGCAGGCAGCGGTCTTCCCCGTCTTCAACGGCACCGGCGCGAACGTCGCCGCGATCGACGCCCTGACCCGCCCGCACGAGGCGGTGATCTGCACCGACGTCGCCCACGTCCACGTCGACGAGTGCGGAGCCCCCGAGCGGGTCGCCGGGACCAAGCTGCTCACGGTGAGCGCCGACCAGGGCAAGCTCGCCCCGGCCGACCTGGCCCGCTGGGAGGATCACCGCGGCGACGAACATCAGGCGCAGCCGCGCGTCGTCTCGATGACCCAGGCGACCGAGCTCGGCACCGTCTACACGGCCGAGGAGACCCGTGCGATCACCGACGCCGCCCACGAGCTCGGGATGTACGTTCACCTCGACGGCGCCCGGCTCGCCAACGCGGCCGCCTCGCTCGAGTTGCCGCTGCGCGCGCTGACCACGGACGCCGCCGTCGACGCCGTCTCGTTCGGGGGGACCAAGAACGGCGGGCTGCTCGGCGACGCTGTCGTCTTCCTGCGCCCCGAGCTGGCCGACGGGTTTCACTTCACCCGCAAGCAGCTCGGCCAGCTGGCCTCGAAGATGCGTTTCCTGTCAGCTCAGTTCGTGGCTCTCCTGGAAGGCGACCTGTGGCTTCGCAACGCCTCGAACGCCAACGCGATGGCGAGCCGCTTCGCGATGCGGATCTCCGAGGTCGAGGGAGTGCGCCTCGCGCACCCGGTCGAGGCCAACGGCGTCTTCGCGACCCTCCCGAGGCCGGCGATCGATCGCCTGCGGGACGCGCTCCCGTCCGGGCTGCCCTTCTACGTTTGGGACGAGTCGGCAGGGACGATCCGATTGATGTGCTCGTGGGACACCACCGCCGAGGACGTGGACGAGCTCGCGGCGGCGCTCGCCGCGGCCGTCGGCTGAGCGGCTCGACGGCCCCGACAGGAGCGATCCGCGCGCCGCTCCCTCGCTATCGTGGCGCCACCCGCCCGGATAGCTCAGTTGGTAGAGCACCTCCATGGTAAGGAGGGGGTCGTCGGTTCAAGTCCGACTCCGGGCTTGACGAGAAGCATCCAAGCCTCGGGACCAGGAGGAGAACGGGCATGGCGAAGAGCGAGTCGCACCAAGACGAGTCTCCTTCTCAGCTGATCGACGCGAGAATCAAGGAGCTGGGCGACTGGCGGGGTGAGATGCTCGGCCGGGTCCGTGCCTTGATCAAGGAAGCCGATCCTGAGGTCGTCGAGGAGTGGAAGTGGAGAGGGGTTCCGGTGTGGTCGCACGGCGGATTGATCTGCACCGGCGAGACCTACAACAAAGTCGTCAAGCTGACCTTCGCCAAAGGCGCGTCCCTGAACGATCCCTCCGGCCTCTTCAACTCCAGTCTCGAAGGGAACACGAGGCGTGCGATCGACATCCACGAGGGCGAGGAGGTCGACGAGGGTGCGTTGAAGACCCTCATTCGCGCCGCCGTGACCCTGAACGAGTCCAAAGCCCGACGCTGATCCCCCTGACAGGGCCCTACTTGCAGTAGGCGTAGGCGGTGAGCGTCGGCCCGGCGGCCCGCCTCGCGAGCGAGGCCGCCTTTGCCTTCACGACACGGGGGCCGATCGCGAATGCCGAGACTCTCCAACGGTCCCCGGAGATCGGCCGCGAGGTGAAGGCGAAAGCTGCGTCGGGGGAATCGGTCGGGCCCGTCGCCGCCCTGTAGGTGCTGGCGAATCCCCCGGACAGCGGCTTGTCGCCATGCCGGCAGCCGAGATCCAAAGTGCTCTTGCTCCCGGGCTTGATCGTCACCTGGTCGGACTGGACGTCCAAGCCCGGCTCGCTCTTGTCGCAGTACGCAACGGCTGATGCCTCGCGGGGGTTGTCGAAGTCGTTGTTGGCGGCTCGTACCTTCCACC
>JBOGZB010000303.1:0-4988 GCA_050697175.1 Solirubrobacterales bacterium
TGGGGGCGTCGAGCGCGCGCGCCCGCTGGCGGCGCACCCAGCCCCGCCAACCGGCGGCGGTGAGCACGATCAGCAGCGCGAGCGGAAGCAGTGCCGCGCCGCCGACCAGCGCCCCGCCCGCGGCGACGGTCAGCACTCGCCCGGCGTCGTGGAAGGCATCGCCGATCGTCCAGGCGCCGCCCGAGGCCTGCTTGTCGGTTGCCTCGATGGCGACGCTGACCGGCACCAGGCTGACCCGCTGCTGAGCCTTGGCGAGGTCCTGGTGGGCTCCGGCGAGGCGCGCTTCCACGATCCGAAGCCGGGCCCGGAGGCTCTGTTGCTCGGCGATCGTCGCGGCCTCGCCGAGCTGGCGCAGCAACCCGGCCCGCGCGGCGCTCAGGGCGTCGATCCGCTTGCGCGCCGCGACGAATCGCTTCGTGATGTCAAGCGTGCCGTCAGTGCGCGAGACGACGTGTCCCAGGTCCGAGAGGCCGCCCAGCGCCGCGGACAGCTCCCGAGCTGGGATCCGCAGGTCGAAGCTTGCGCTCCCCGGCCGCGCGCCCCGGACGCCCGGATCGCCGGCAGCGACGTGCGAGCTGAGCACGAAGCCGTGATGGTCGCGGACCACGTCGAGCACGCCGTCAGCGGCGTCGCGGAAGTTATCGGGCGAGGTGGAGAGCTCGAGGTCGACGTTCTGGGCCTGTCGGCGGTTCGCAAGGGTCGCTGCGAGCGGAGCCGCCGCACTCCGGGACCCGAGGCGCGGGGTGGATTGCTTGACGGCCGGCGCCCGATTGCGAACGGCTCCCGAAGTCTGCAAGGAAGGCTGCTTCGCCCTCGTCGCTGAGCCAGAATCCGCCGACAGCCCGCCGTCGGCTTCCGCGGACCGCTGTGGAGCGGTCTGCGCGGGGCTCGGCGCCTCGCCGTCGTTGAAGACGCCGGTCTGAGACACGCCGACCCCGATCGCGACCAGGAACACGGTCGCGGCGGCCATGGCGGGGGCCAGGCGGCGCGTGCCCCTCCGCCGCAGGTCGCCGTAGGCGTCGGTGACCCGTCGGGTCGCGCGCCCGACCCGGTCCGACCGGCGCGGGGGGAAGCCGCTCGCCGCGAGCTCGTCGAGCATCTGCTCGGCCTTTGCCGACGGCTCGGGGCGCCCGCCGCGGATCTCCGCCGCGAGCATCGCCAGCTCCTCGAGATCGGGATCGACCGGCCTGCCGGCGAGGGCGCTGTCGATCGCCTCGAGGCGGCGCTCGACGTCCGGGTCGAGCGGCATCTCGCGCTCAGTCAGCCTCATCGCATGCCCTCCTCAGCTTCTCGACCACCCGGTGAAGCCGGGTGCCCGCATTGGTCTCCGAGACCCCGATCACCGCGGAGATCTCGGCGTTGCTCAGTCCGGCGAAGAACTTCAGCCCCACCAGGTCCCGCTCGCGGGGCTCGAGCGAGGCGATCGCGGCACGAAGGGTCGCCCTTCGAACAGCCGCCTCGGCTCCCTGCTCGGGAGCGAGCGCCGCGTCATCTACGGGATCGACGACGAGCGTGGCACGGCGGCGCCGCCGGCGGAGCTCGTCGAGCGCGGCATTCCGCGCGATCCCGAACAACCAGGCGCGGCGGGTTCCGCGCCGCGGGTTGAATGATCGCCGACGCCGGTAGGCACGCTCGAACGCCAGGGCGGTTACGTCCTCGGCCGCGGCGCGGTCGCGAAGCAGGCCGGCCACATAGGCGTAGAGGTCGTCGCGGGTTCGCCGGTAGAGATCCTCGAACCCCGCTTCCGCGTCGCGGGGCATCGAGACGGCGGGTGCGGTGAGCGCCTCTTCCACACGACCACTACGCGCGACGGAGCGATTCATCACACCCACTATCGACCAACCCCTCGCGCGTGTCGACTAGCGACGGCTACGCCGGCGTAAGTCGACAAGCGGCGCCGGGCGCCGATCCGCGACCAGGGTGCCGGGGTTGGCTAGGCGGCCTGGGCGAGCTCGTCGGTGGGTTGCTCGCCGACGACCGAGTCGCACGCCGACCTGATCGCGTCGGCGGCGATCCCGACCAGGCGTCGCAGGTCGGCCTCGGTGATCGCCAGCGGGGGCATCAGCACCACCACGTCGCCGAGCGGGCGGATGATCGCCCCCCGCCGACGGGCTTCCATTGCGACCCGGTGGCCGAGCCTCAGGGCCGGGTCGTGGTCGCCCAGGTCGATCCCGACCATGAAGCCCCGGCTTCGCACCTCGGCGACCTCGGGCATCTCGGCGACCGCGGCCAGCGCCTCCTCGAGCACGGGGATCTTCGCCGCGACGGCCTTGAGCGTGCCTTCGCTCTCGAACACGTCCAGGCTTGCGAGCGCCGCCGCGCAACCGAGCGGGTTGCCGGTGAAGGTGTGGCCGTGGAAGAAGGTGCGCCCCTCCTCGGGGCCTCCGAGGAACCCCTCGTAGACCCGCTCCGTCGTCATCGTCGCGGCGAGCGGCAGGTAGCCGCCGGTCAGCCCCTTGCCGAGGCACAGGAAGTCCGGGGTGACCTCCTCCTGCTCGCAGGCGAACATCGTCCCGGTGCGACCGAAGCCCGTCGCGACCTCGTCGCAGATCAGGAGCACGTCGTGCCGGTCGCAGAGCTCGCGGACCGTCCGCAGGTATCCACGCGGGTGAACCCTGATCCCGGCGGCGCCCTGCACCAGGGGCTCGACGATCATCGCGGCGATCTCCTCGCCGTGGCGCTCGAGCACCCGCTCCAGCTCGCCGTCGTCACCCGCCTCCACCTGACGGGTCGAGAACAGAAGCGGGGAATAGGCGCCGTGGAAGAGCTCGATCCCGCCCGCCGACACCGCGCCCAGGGTGTCGCCGTGGTAGGCGTCGCGCAGCGAGACGAACCCGGTCCGCCGCGCGTCGGCGCCACCTCGCTGGCGCCAGTACTGGAACGCGGCCTTGAGGGCGATCTCGGTCGCGGTCGAGCCCGAGTCCGAGTAGAAGACCCGGCTGAGCCCGGCGGGCGCGAGATCCACCAGGCGGGCCGCGAGCGTCGCGGCGCCGGAATGGGTGAGGCCGAGCATGGTCGAGTGGGCGACCCGGTCGAGCTGCCGGCGAATCGCGGCGTCGATCGCCGGGTGCCGGTGCCCGTGCACGTTGCACCACAGCGACGACACCCCGTCGATGTAGCTCGTGCCGTCGGCATCGATCAGGTTGGTGCCCTCGGCCCGCTCGATGACCAGCGGCTCCTCGCGGCACCAGTCGCGCTGCTGCGTGAACGGGTGCCACAGATGGCGATGGTCGAGCTCGGCGACGGCCGTCACCGACGAGTCCGTTGCGACCTCCACGCTCGCCATCGGGGCGACCCTAGAGCGGCGCTCGGCGGAATCCGCCGAAACCGCGACTTCTCTAGTCTTGCCGGGTTGGGACCCTTATGGATGTGCGGAAGGCTTGGGGATCGGGCGACGCCCGGTCGACGAAATATTCCCGCGAGCGCAGCGAAGCGCCGCGGTTGAAAGGAGCGGCATGAAGCTGAGGATGGGGACTTTCGCGATCGCGATCGCGCTGACGATGGCGGTCGGGGCTGCGCCGGCGATGGCCGGATCGAGCGGCCACGCAAGCAAGCAGAAGGTCTTCGTCGTCTGCAAGCACGGATGCAAGTACCGGAGCATCTTTGCCGCCGTTGACGCCGTCAAGAAGGGCCAGGGGTCGGTGATCAAGATCCGCCCCGGCACCTACCACGAGGGCATCTCGATCACGGGACACCGCTACGACGGAATCAGCTTCGTGGGCGCCAACACCAACCCGCGAAAGCAGGTGCTGAACGGCACCAACGCGAAGCTCAACGGCGACGGCAGCGAGACGGCCCAAAACGGCATCGTCACCACGAACGTCGACGGGGTGAAGATCAAGAACCTGTGGGCCAAGAACTTCCAGTCGAACGGCTTCTTCGTCAACTCCGTCAAGGGAACGACGAACTGTGTCGGCTTCCTGATGAAGAACGACCTCGCGTCGTTCAACCGCTCCTACGGGCTGTTCGCGAAGCGCTGCATCGGCGGCCGGATCACCCAGTCGAAGGGCTGGGGGCACGGCGACTCCGCGATCTACATCGGCGAGACACCGACCCAGACGAACCCGAAGTGGACGTCGATCGACCACGATCAGATGTTCGAGAACGTGCTCGGCTACTCGGGCACCAACTCGAAGTACGTGAACATCCACGACTCGGAGGTCTTCAACAATGGCGCCGGGATCGTCCCGAACACGCTCGACTCCGAGCGCTTCCAGCCCAACGCGACCGGGAAGATCCAGAACAACAACGTGTTCTGGAACAACTTCAACTACTTCCTGCCGCGCTCGCCCGTGAAGACCGTCTCGGGAGGCCTGGGCCAGATCGGGGGCCAGACGATCAACTACCCGACCGGCGCCGGAGTGATCCTGTTCGGCTCCGACGGCTGGGTCGTCAAGCACAACCAGATCTTCGGCAACTTCAAGTGGGGAGTGGCGAGCTTCTCGGATCCGTTCAACACGGCCGCCGTCAACAAGAACAACCAGCTGGTCGACAACACGCTGGGTCGTAGCGGCACCGACAAGAACCAGTTCGACTTCTTCAACGACGGCTCGGGCAAGGGCAACTGCTTTAAGGGCAACACCTCGTCGACGTTCCAACGAGCGTCCGATGCCCAGCACTCGAACGCCTTCCTGTATCCGGGCTGCCCCGCGCCGGGCTCCGCGGGCACGGGAACCAACGTCGGTGACGAGAAGAACAACAACCCGTTCAGCGGACAGGTGGGCCTTCTCGCAAGCTACGTGCTGAGCGATCCGCCCTGCTCGCAGGCGGACTCCTGGAAGGTCCACAAGCATCCGCCGTTCCATGGCATCACCCCGATCGACACCAAGAACTTCGGGAAGTGCAAGTGAGCAGGCGAGGCACAGTCGCTGTCGCGGTGGCGGTCGCCGCGCTGTTCACCGTGTGCGCGATGGCCGGCGTCGTGACCGGAAAGGCATCGAAGCCGAAGGTCGTCCAGGTTCTGGACACCAGCGACGGAGGCTTCGTCC
>JBOGZB010000304.1:0-12720 GCA_050697175.1 Solirubrobacterales bacterium
GTAGTAGTTCTCGGGCGGCAGCGCGTAGAGCTCGGCCTCGAAGAACCCCTCGGCCGGCTTCTCGACCTGGAGTGAGATCCCGAGGCTCTCGAGCTCGGCGCGGTCGGCGTAGAA
Organism: Solirubrobacterales bacterium; assembly: GCA_050697175.1. Classification (GTDB taxonomy): domain Bacteria; phylum Actinomycetota; class Thermoleophilia; order Solirubrobacterales; family 70-9; genus AC-56. Next base: position 115 of record JBOGZB010000304.1, read on the forward strand.
GCGGCGTGCGAACGCGTCATCGTTCATCGAGCTGTAGCCCTCGACCTCGCGCTTGATCTCGAGCGCCGAGACGGGGCGCCCGTTCGCCATCAGAAACGAGATCAGCGAGAGCTGCCTGATCAGCTTTTCGGTGTCCTTGGCCATCGGTGGCGCAGGATAAGGGCTGGCCGGGGCCGTCCCGACGGCGGCCCGCAAGATGCCGCAATTTCGGCCCTTAGACCGGAGGCTCTGTTGAGCGAACGGCGGTCAGGCGGCGCGTGAGCCGAAATATGCGGCCGAGTCGATGCCCCGGTCGAACCGCGACCAGGCCTCGCCGTCGGGAAGCTCGCGCTCGATCCGGTCGAAGCTTCCGAGCTTCCCGCCGAGGTTGTCGATCGAGTGCACGAGGGTCGCCTCGCGGGTGGCGGGGATCACCGGCGAGCCGTTCTCGAGCGCGCCGTGATGGGAGAGGACGATGTGGAAGATCGCCTGGGCGAGCCCCGGGTCGAAGCCCTGGATCCGCTCCGCCTCGCGGCGCACCAGGTAGTAGCCGAGCGGTATCTCGCCCTGGAGGCGGCCGGCGTCGGTGAGGTCGATCGCCATCAGGTCATCGTTGTACGCGATCGTCTTGCCGATGTCGTGGAGCAGCGCTCCGGTGATCGCGACGTCGCGATCGATGCCCGGGAACGCGGCCGCCGACGCGCTGACGGCCTGCGCCACCGACACCGTGTGGTCGAGCAGACCGTGCCTGTAGGCCTGGTGGTAGTACTTGGCTGCGGGAGCGTCGCGGAAGCGCTTCCAGATCGGGGAGTCGGGGGCGAAGAACGCGTCGAGGAGCTGGGAGAGCTGCGGATTCTGGATCGTCGAGAGCAGCTCGCGGAGCTGGGCCTCGAGCCTCTCAACCGGGACGCTCGGGCCCTCGGCGAGATCCTCGTCGGTGAACTCCGAGGGCTCGGCGGCACGGATCGCCTCGATCGTGATCTTCGCTCCGTACTGGGGATGGATCCCGAACCTGCCTCGAATCCGGACTGCGCCGCCGGGAGCCGCGACTTCGTAGGCGTCCTGGACGTCCTCCCAGACGACGGCTTCGATGCTGCCCGAGCGGTCGCAGACGATCAGCCGAAGCCATTCGCCCCCGCTCTTCTTGTGGCGAAGCTCGCGCTGGCGGACGCCGAACACCCCGTCGACCCGCTGCCCATCCTCGAGCTCCCTGACCCAGACGCGCCCCGACGAATCGGGCTCGGCGCCGTTCGTGGCGGGCTTCTCGAGACCGGGTTGGCCGGTCAATGTCACCTGCTCACTCATCGCGATTCACAGTAAAGAGGGGGGCGGACGGCGGAACACCGTCTATGAGTCGCTAAATCCCGCCTCGACCTGACGCGCCACCCCGGGGGTCCGCGGCCCGCTCAGCCAGAGCGCCGGCGTTCGATCTCGGCGTTCAGCTCGGCGCCGAACAGCACGGCCAGATTCGAGATCCACAGCCAGACGAGGAAGACCACGACCCCCGCGAGGCTTCCGTAGACCTTGTTGTAGGAGGCGAAGCTGCCGACGTAGATCGCGAAGCCGGCCGACGCGGCGACCCACAGCACCATGGCGGCGACGCTTCCGGGCGTCAAGAGGCGAAAGCCGGGATTTCGAGCGTCGGGCGCGACGTAGTAGAGCACCGCTACTACGGTGGTCACCACCGCCGCGATGACCGGCCACTTGGCGAGGTTCCATGCGGTCACCGCGGGGCCCTCGACGCCGAGCACCTTTCCCACCTCCTTGGCGAGCGGGCCGCTCAACACCACGCCGATGGCGCTCATCGCAACCAGCAGGAGGAGCAGAAGCGTGATCGCGATCTGGAGCGGACGGAGCTTCCAGGATGGGCGCTCCTCGGTGACCCCGTGGATCACGTTGGCGGCGCGCGAGAAGGCGCCGACGTAGCCGGACGCGGACCACAGGGCGCCCGCCAGTCCGATCACCAGGGCGACGCCGGCCGCGCCCTGACGGCCCGAGATCTCCCTGATCGCGTCGCCGACGACGTCCTGGGCGGGGCCCGGTCCGAGCTCGTCGATGTTGTGGAGGACGGAGTGGGTCGCCGAATCCCCGGCGAGGCCCAAGATCGCGACCCCGAAGATGAGCGCCGGAAAGATCGACAGGATCCCGTAGTAGGTCAGCGCGGCGGCCCAGTCGGTGAGGCCATGGTCTCGCAGGCTTGCGAAGGCGCCCTGCAAGAGCCTGAACGCGGCGCGCGGGCGCCCCTCGGTGTGCTCGTGTGAAGCCTCCATGTCAGGTCACCACCCGTTCCCGGTCGGTGTCCCCCTCAAACCGGCGGCGAGGGTGAGCCCGGCGGATCGAGCTCATGCTCGCACCGGCGGACGCGCTCGGCTGCCCGTCTCTTGGCGTTCGAAGGGACCCACCTCGAGAGCCCGGTTCGGTGCTCGGCCACCCAGCGGTACCCGCGATCGGTGAGACCGGGGAGCCTCTCGAACGCCGGGGCCCCGAGCCGGCCGCCGGGCAGCAGCCTGAGCAGCGCCGGGATCGCGGCGCCGCCCGATCGGCGGGTCCCGCCCGGAGAGATCAGGTGCCAGGTCGCCGTTCGCTCGGCGGGCGCGAGGTCGGCGAGGAGGTCGCCGGCCTCGGCCCGCTGGAGGGCGATCGGCCGCAGCCGGCCGGCTCGATCCCAGCGCAGGAAGCCGGCCAGCAGCCACTTGCAAAATCCACAGCGGGAGTCATAGAGGACCAGCCAAGGTCGATCGGCAGACAGCGTGTCGGGCCGGCCGACGGAGTCGGCGTGACCCGAGGCCACTAAGCGGGCCGGGCGGGCGCGGGCGCCGGCTCTGCTGCACGCGTACGCCACGCCCGCCCGATCTCGCGGATCAACGGCGGGTAGACGATTCGGTGCCGAAACGGCGCGATCGCGGCCATGTAGGCGTTGCCGAGCAGCCCGTTCGGCTTCACGTAGACGGCCATCTGGCCACGGTAGCCGTCGGCCCCGTCGGGAACCCAGCCGAGGTGCATCACCCCGTGCATCGTCCGGTTGGCGATCTCGGCGGCGAACTCGTCGTCGGTCAGGTAGAGCGAGGTGAAGGGCAGCTCGGCGAACTGCGGTCCTGACGGGCCGTCGCGCAGGTCGGCGGGAAGCCGATCGCGGAGCGTCGGAACCCGGGACCCGAGCCCGGTGCCGGGATCGTCCCAACCGAGCAGCTCGCCGATCTTCCACCGGACGGCGAACAGGGCGCGGACGATGCGCGAGGGCCCCTGGGACGGGTCGCTCGCGGCGATCCCTTCGACCAGCAGGTGGAAGTCGTCGGGACCGCCCGGAGTCGGCAGCGCCCACACGTCCTCGAGCCTGAAGTCGCGAGTCAGTTCGTGGATCCGCCAGGGCCGTGAGGTCTGCGCGGTTTCCGGGAGCCTCACCTTCAGAACCTCCATCTCGTTTGGCCTGATCCATACGGTACCGTATAGAACGCGAGGATGGCCGCCACCCGCACGCCACGAGGCCGCTGGATCGACGAGGGGCTCCGGGCGCTCGCCCGCGGGGGACCCGATGCCGTTCGAATCGAGCCGCTGAGCGATGAGCTGGGCGTCACCAAGGGCGGCTTCTACTGGCACTTCGACGATCGACGGGCGCTGCTCGACGAGATGCTCGACACCTGGGAGCGAACCAGCATCGAGGAGGTGATCGAGCGCGTCGAGGGCGGATCCGGGGACGCGAGGGCCAGGCTGCGACGGCTGTTCGCGCTTGCCTCCTCGGGCGACGGGCTGCTGGAGATCGACCTCGCGGTCCGCGACTGGTCACGGCGCGACGAGGCGGTCGCCGAGCGCCTCCGGCGGGTCGACAACCGGCGGATGGACTACATGCGCGGGCTGTTCGGCGCCTTCTGCGATGACCCCGACGAGGCGGAGGCCCGCTGCATGCTCGCCTTCTCGCTATGGATAGGCAGCCACTTCATGGCCGCCGACCACGGAGCCCTGAGCCGCCGGGAAGTGGTGGAACTCGCCTCGAGGCGACTGTTGGCCTGAGCCCGCGCCCGCCCGGTCGCGCGGCCAAAGGCTTCGTGGGTCGCGCCGGCCCCTGCAAGAGGGTGCTGAACGGCGGCTAGCGCTCAGGGCAGCAGGCGGCCCGCCGGCCCGAGCCGATGGCGAGGGGCAGAATCGAACTGCCGACACCACGATTTTCAGTCGTGTGCTCTACCAACTGAGCTACCTCGCCGACGGGGGAAGGCTAGCGACGCGTGCGGGAGGCCGCGAGTGTGCAGTTCACCGGACATATTCCGGTCAATCGCTCACTCGGCGCCACCAGAGCCCCCGGTGTCCGCGGCCGCCCGGAGCGCGAGCTCGACCGCGCGGGCCGCGTCTGGCGCCTGCTCGATGCCGGGGCCGCCCCTCATCTCGCCCGACCCGCTGACCTCCCAGCCCTCGAGCACGATCACTCGCCTCCCGAGGCCGCGGGCGAACCCGATCTCGGTCAGGGTTCCCCACTCACCGCCGATCGCGATCACCGCATCCGCCGAAGCGACCACTGCCAGGTTTCGCGCCCGGCCGATGCCGGTTGCGACGACGTGAGTCAGGTCGGGGTTCCCGGCTTCCGGATCCTCACCCGGCAGGATCCCGATCACGTCGCCTCCCCCAAGGCGCGCGCCGCGCGCCGCGGCCTCCATGACGCCGCCGCGGCCGCCGCAGACCACCACCGCGTTCGCCCCGGCAAGGCCCCGCCCGACCTCCTCGGCGGCGCCGGCGAGTCGATCGCCGGCCTCGGAGCTGCCGATCACCGCGACCTGTCGCCGCCTCGCTGGCCCGGCCATTCAGACCTTCGCTCGGTCGCGGCCGAGCATCGCCGTCATCAGCTCGAGCGCCCCTCGCTTGTGGAGCGGCTCGTTGAGGTTGCCGCACTTCGGGCTCTGCACGCACGAAGGGCATCCGTCGGCACACGGGCACTCGCCGATCAGCTTCGCCGCGTCGCCGACCAAACGGCCGAACACGTCGAAGCCCCGCCTCGCGATCCCGACCCCGCCGGGATGGCCGTCGTAGATGAAGATCGTCGGCCGGCCGGTCTGGAAGTGGACGTTCGTGGACAGGCCTCCGATGTCCCACCGATCGCACATCGCGAGCAGTGGCAGGACGGCGATCTGCCCGTGCTCGGCTGCGTGGAGCGCGCCGAGCAGCACCTCCGGGGGCATCACCTGCGGGCCGACCAGCTCGTCGCCGAGCACGTACCACAGCGCCTGGGTCGGGAAGTTGGTCTCGGGCAGCTCCAACGCGACCATGTCGATCACCTCGTGGTCGGAGAGCCGCTTTCGCTGGAAGGCGATCACCTGCTCGGTCACCGACACCTCGCCGAAGAAGAGCTCGAACGCCGGCGTCGACGGGCCCGTCGCGGGCGCGCCGGCCAGCCCGTTGGCCGGCGTTTCCAGCGGCGCCTCGGACTTCGCCGTCATCCGCTCGACGTAGACCTCGGTCTCGCGCCTCGGCTGCGTGTACCAGTCGCCGTCGAACGGCTCGACCACGGCTCGGCGGCCCTCGACGTCGAGCTCGCGGACCTCGTATGAGCGCCCCAGGTGCAGGTAGACGGCGCCGGGATGGACGGTCGTGAAGGCGCGCTCGGCCTCGACTGCACCGAGCAGCTCGCCGGAGGACGCATCGACTATCGCGACCGAGTCCGCCGACGCTGAGCGCAGCGAGATGTCCCCAGCCGGAAAGCGCGGGCTGCGCGGCAGGTAGTCGTCGCCGCGGCCGCGGCGAAGCTCCCCGGCGACCACCAGGCCGTCGGCCCGATCGCGCCATCCGTCGCCGAACACGGCATCGTCGCTCGCCGAGAGAGGCAGCTCGTAGGCCGCCGCGACGAGGTGGGCCCGTTGGATCCGCTCGTTTCGGTGATCGAGGATCGCGGCCTCCACCGGGCGCTCGAGGAACTCGTCGGGATGGCGGCAGAAGAACTGGTCGAGACCGTCCTGGCCGGCGACGTACATCGCGATTCCCTCGCTTCGCCGTCCCGCGCGGCCCCACATCTGGCGCAGGCTGGCGATCGTCCCCGGAAACGTGACGCAGATCGCAGCGTCCAGCGAACCGATGTCGATCCCCAGCTCGAGCGCGTCGGTCGCCACGACCCCGAGCAGCTCGCCGGCTGCCAGCCGCGCCTCGATGTCGCGTCGCTGCGCGGGCGTGTATCCGGCCCGGTAGGGGGCGATCAGCGGAGCCAGCTCGGCCAGGTCGAGCTCCTCGAGGCGCATCCGGACGAACCGCTGGATCAGCTCGATGCCCCTGCGACTGCGGAGGAAGCAGATCGTCCGAAGGCCCGCGGACACCAGATCGGCCAGGAGCTCCGCGGCCTCCGAGAGCACCGAGCGGCGAGTCATCGATCGCTGGTCGATCACGGGCGGGTTCCAGACCGCGATCCGGCGCTCGGCGCGGGGAGCGCCGTCGGAGTCGATCAGCCGGAAGGGCTCGCCGACCAGGCGCTCGGCGAGCTCGACGGGATTCGCGATCGTCGCCGAGGCGAGCAGGAAGCGGGGGGCCGAGCCATAGCGGGTGGCGACCCGGCGCAGCCGGCGGAGCACGTTCGCGACGTGTGATCCGAACACGCCCCCGTAGGTGTGGGCCTCGTCCACGACCACCCAGTCGAGGCCGGCGAGGAAATCGCCCCAGCCCTTGTGGTGGGGCAGGATCCCGACGTGGAGCATGTCGGGGTTGGTGAGCACGAGGTTCGAGCGCCGCCGGATGGCCGGCCGATCGTCGCGGGGGGTGTCGCCGTCGTAGATCGCGTGCCGAAGCGGGGCGAACCGAAGCGCGGAGAGCTGGCGGGCCTGGTCCTGGGCCAGCGCCTTGGTCGGGTAGAGGTAGAGCGCCCGGCGGCCCGGGTCGCGACCGAGGCCGTCGAGGACCGGGAGGTTGAAGCACAGCGACTTCCCCGAGGCGGTGCCGCTGGTCACCACCGTGTTGCCCTCGGCCGCCGCCTCGACCGCCTCGACCTGATGCGAGAAGAGCGACCCGATCCCGGCCGCCCGCAGCGATCCGGCGAGCTCGTCCGGCAGCGAGCTCGGGAGCTCGGACAGCTCGGCCGCCCGGGCGGGCTCGAGCCGCTCGGCGACGAGGCGACCGTCGAGGCGTCCCGGCTCGATCGCGCGCTCCCATCCGGCCGACGCCGCGACCCGCGAGCTAGCCATCGCCGGGCCGCTCCCCACGGCCGACGCTCGCACCGGGCCCGACGATCGCGGCGGCGGTGCGGAGCGAGTCGAGCGCGCTCCGGTCGTGGAGTCTCAGGATGTCGGCTCCGTCGGCCACCGCAAGCGCCACCGCGCCCGCGGTCGCCCACTCGCGCTCGGCGGCCGGAGCACGCTCCTCCCAGGACCCGGCGAGCACGGCTCCGAGGAAGTCCTTTCGCGACAGAGCCACGTACAGAGGCCTGCCGAGCCGGCGAAGCTCGCCGAGCCGCGCGAGGATCTCGAGGTCGTCCTCGACCGAGAGGTCGAAGTCGAGCCCGGGGTCGAGGGCGATCTGCTCCTCGTCGACTCCGCACGCGAGCGCCGCCTCGATCCGTTCGGCGAACCAGCTCGCCAGGTGCGCCACCGGGTCCTCGTGCCGGGGGGGTCTTCGGTCGGCCCTGGGCCTGCCGTCGATGTGCATCAGGATGTAGCCGCATCCGTGCTCGGCCACGAGCCGCAGCATGGCGGGATCGTCTCCTCCGGAGATGTCGTTGATCGCCGAGGCGCCCGCGTCGAGCGATCGCCGTGCGACCTCGACCTCGAACGTGTCGGCGCTGACCGGCACCCCAGATCGGCGGGCGAGGCCCTCGACCGCCGGAATGAGCCGCTCCGCCTCACTGTCGACGCCGACCGGGGGGCCGCTCCGGGCCGGGACGGCGCCGACGTCGAGCAGGTCGAAGCCCGATGCGACCAGCTCGAGCCCGTCGTCGATCGCCCGATCCGGGGTGACGCTGCGAGCGCCCTCGAAGAACGAGTCGTCGGTGACGTTGACGATTCCGGCGGCCATCGGCGATGTGAGGTCGAGAACGCGGTCGGAGAGGCGCCATCGGGTCATCCGGGGCCTAACGTAGCGCGGGCCCCGCCTTGTACCGTTGGCCGGCCGTGGGGCTGCGCTGCGTCTACACCGACCTCGACGGGACCCTGCTGGGACATCACGGCTCCCTGTTTCGAGACGCCGATGGAGCCTTTTCGCTGATGCAGGCGCGGGCGCTCGAGGCATGTCACCGCGCTGGGGCCGAGGTCGTGATCATGTCCGGTCGCCGCGAGGCCCAGGTGATGGCCGACGCGAGGCTGCTTGGCCAGACCTCCTACATCTACGAAGCCGGGTGCGGGGTGGTGATCGAGGGGGAGCGCACCTTCCTGACCGGGGACTGGATCCCCGACGACGAGGGCACCCCCGCGGACCGGATGATCCGCGAGGGGATTCCCGGCCTTCTGTTCGCCCGCTTTCCCGAGCGGCTCGAGTGGCACCGGCCGTGGCACAAGGACCGCGTGCTGTCCCACCTGTTTCGCGGCCGAGTCGACGTCGACGCGGCGAACGAGGTGCTGGCGCTGCACGGGCACGACGACCTGCGGTTCCTGGACAACGGCGCGATCGTCCGCCCGATGGACGGGCTGGACGGCCCGGCTCACGCCTACCACCTGGTGCCGGGAGGGGCGAGCAAGGCGAAGGCCGTCGCGTGGCATGGCCGCGCCCGTGGATACGAGCCGAGCGAGTGCATCGCGGTCGGCGACTCGATCGAGGACCTCGACTCGGCCGAGGCCGTCGGTCGGTTCTTCGTGGTCGCGAACGGGCCCGAGAGGGATCCGGGGTTGCGCGAGGCGATCGCCGGCAGGGCCAACGTGACGGTCACCGAGGGCCGAAACGGCGACGGCGTCTACGAGGCCGTCGTCTCGACCCTGGCGCAGCGCGAGTAGCGCGCGCTGCGTCAGCTCGGCCTGGTCCGCTCCTCGAGCGCCTGGATGGCGTGCACGTACGGCCTCCCGGTGGCGCGCTCCATCCCGAGCTCGCAGGTCCGGTTGCTCGACAGGTAGGCGTCGAACTCGCGCGCGGCGACCTCGGCGGCCTGATCGCCGGTCGCGGCGCCGGTCAGCTCGGGGTGGAGAAAGCCGCGGTCGCCGGCGAACCCGCAGCAGCCGGCCGACGGCGGGACGAACACCTCCTCGGCAAGCGCCGCCGCCAGGGCACCGAGCCGGCGGTCGATCCCCAGATGGCGGCTCGAGCAGGTGGGGTGGACGGCGGCCGCGGCGAGCTTTGCCCGCGGCTCGAGGCCGCCGAGCAGGCGATCGGTCGCCCAGGCGACCGCGTCGATGACCTCGAGCCCGGCGTGGCGCTCGCGATTGACCTCGCTGAGCGCCGCGTCGGCCTCGGAGACGATCCCGTGGGTGCACGAGTTGGCATCGATGACGATCGGCAGGCGGCCCTCCTCGCTCCAGCGCCACATGCTCTCCACCGTGTGGTTCGCCATCCACGCGTGGCCGGCCCGGTAGCCCTTCGAGGCCCAGGGAGTCCCGCAGCAGCATCCCGCGACGTCGGGCGGGATCCGGACCGGCGCCCCGGCCCGCTCGGAGACGGCGACAAGCGCCTCGGGCAGAGTCTTGACGCCCCCATCGAGACCCGCCGAGGGGCCGAAGATCCGGTTGATGCAGGCGGGGAAGTAGACGGCGGCGACCCGAACGGGCTCGGCGTCCGGGAGGTCGCGGGGCGCCGCGGGCGGCATCCCGGGCACCCACTCCGGGACGAGCTCGGTCCCGAGCAGGCGGCGCGCCCCGCGGGTGGCTGCCTGAAGCGGGCGATCGCCGGCGATGCGGCGGACCGCCTGACCGGCCCGCAGCCCGGCTCTGGCGGCGCGCTCCGCCACCCCGAAGCGCCGCGCCACCCGCAGCGCTGAGCGCTCCGCGGCGGCTCCGTGCTCGGCGAAGCGAAGCTCCTTGATCAGCGCGCCGGTGTCGATCCCGACCGGACAGGCGAGCAGGCACGCCCCGTCCGCCGCGCAGGTCTCGACCCCGTCGTACTCGTACTCGGCGACCAGGGCGCGCCGAACCGGCGAGCCGTCCGGCTGGCGGGCGATCTCGCGCCGAAGGGCGATCCGCTGGCGTGGGGTGGTGGTCAGGTGGCGGCTGGGACAGACCGGCTCGCAGAACCCGCATTCCACGCAGGTGTCGGCGACCTCCTCGATCTCAGGGGTCGTCTTCAGGTTTCGCAGATGGACTCCGGGGTCTTCGTTCAAGACGACGCCCGGCGCGAGGACCCCGTCCGGATCGGCGAGCCTCTTGACCCTCCACATCAGCTCGGTGGCCTCGGGGCCCCACTCCCGCTCGACGTACGGAGCCATGTTGATCCCGGTGCCGTGCTCGGCCTTCAGTGAGCCGTCGTACTTGTCGACGACCAGGTCGACGAGCCGGCCCATGAACGCCTCGTAGCGCTCCCGATCGGCGACGTCGGAGAACTCGGGGGTGAGCATGAAGTGGAGGTTGCCGGCCGAGGCGTGCCCGGCGACCCCGGTCAAGAAGCCGTGCTCTGCCAGCAGGGCCTGGATGTCCGTGGCCGACTCGGCGATCCGCTCGGGCGGCACGCAGACGTCCTCGATGATCAGTGCCGTGCCCCGGGGACGGAGCCTGCCGACGATCCCGTGCATGCCCTCGCGAACCCGCCACGAGACCTCGGTCACCTCTTCGTCTCGGGTGAACTCCGGCTCGCGCAGAAGTGGACGGCCGGCGAGCGCCGACCGGCCCGCGGCCTCCATCGCGTCGAGATCGCCGGCGTCGTCGGAGCGGAACTCGATCAGCAGCGCCGCCGACTCGGCTGGAAGCTCTCGCCAGTAGGAGGGGGTCCCCGGAATCGAGTGGCCGGCGGCGATCAGCGCCGGAGCGACCATCAGCTCGACCGCGCTGGCGCCGGCCGCCACCAGGTCGGGCACCGGCTCGGCAGCGGCCCCGATCCCGTCGAAGTGGATCCAGGCCGTGATCGTGCGCGGCAGCAGCGGCACCGTCTCGAACACGGCCTCGGCGATGAACGCGAGCGTGCCCTCGGAGCCGACCACGAGGCGACGGAAGATCTCGAGCGGCGAGTCCGCGTCGAGGAAGGCGCAGAGGCGGTAGCCGGTCGTGTTCTTGATCTCGAACTTGCGCCTGATCCGCCCGGCGAGCTCGGGGTCGGCACGGATCTCGTCGCGGATCTCGATCAGCCCCGCGGCGAGCCGGGGCTCCGCCTCGGCGAACCTGTGCTCGGCGTCCGCTTCGGCGGTGTCGATCACCGTTCCCGAGGCGAGCAGCATCGTCAGCGCGCGGACGGTCGAGTAGGAGTCGCGAACCGTCCCGCATCTCATCCCGCCCGAGTTGTTGGCGATCACACCCCCGACCGTCGCGATGTCGGTGCTCGCCGGGTCGGGCCCGAGCTTTCGGCCGTGCGGCGCCAGGACGCGATTCACGTGGCCGAGGACGGTCCCGGGGCCCACCCTGGCGAGATCGCCGCCGTCGGCGACCGCGACCCCGGTGAAGTGGCGCCGGACGTCGACCAGGATGCCGTCGCCCTGGCTTTGGCCGTTCAGCGAGGTGCCGCCGGATCGAAGGGTGACCGAGGTGCCGGTCCGCCTCCCGTATTGGAGGGTCGCCGAGACGTCGGCGGCGTCGCGTGCCATCACGACCACCTTCGGAAAGAGACGGTAGGGACTCGCGTCCGACGCATAGCGGACCAGGTCGAGCGGCCGCGACAGCACGCGGTCGGCGCCGAGCAGCGCCTCGAGGTCGCGGCGAAGCGGCCCGGGGCTGCCCCCGGCCACCCAGTCCGGGGCCCGGCCGGCGGTGCCCGGGGTGCTCACGACTCGACCCACGGGCGGCGCATCGCTCAGAACAGGGCCATGCCCGGAGCCACCCCGATCTCGACCAGCTCCGGAGCTCCGGAGGAGATCGCGGTCGAGAGCTCGGCGCGGAGCTCGTCGAGTCCGGCGACTCGCCGCGAGCGCAGCCCATAGCCGGAGGCGATCGCCGCGGTGTCGAGCGAGGGCAGGTCGAGGCCAGGCGCACCGGAGACCTCCTCGAGGCCGGCGAACCACTTGAGGATCGAGTACTCCTCGTTCCTCAACACGAGGAAGGTGACCGGGACGTCGTAGGCGACCGCCGACCAAAGCGCGGTGACCGCGTACTGGACCGATCCCTCGCCGACCACGCAGACCACCGGCCGGCCGGGCTCGGCGATCTGGACGCCCACTGCGCCGGCCAGGCCGAAGCCGAGGCCGCCACCGGCGCCGAAGTAGTAGCTCGCGGGTCGCGAGAGGCGCATCTGGTTTCGAAGCGCCATCGTGCTCGAGGGCGACTCGAGGACCACGATCCCGTCGTCGGGCATCAGCTCGGCGAGCGTCGCGTGAACCGACGAGGGGCTCAGCGGGTCGGACTCCTCGGGCGCCTGGGCGGCGCCGAGCGGCTCCGGCGCGCCGCGATCCGACTGCGGCAGCTCGGCCAACAGCGCGTCGAGGGTGAGCCGCACATCGGCGACGATCGCGTCGCCCATCGGCGCCCGCACGGCCTCGTCGGGGTCGCTGGTGATCGCGACCAGCTCGGCTCCCTCGGGCAGCAGCGGACCGGCGATATGCGGGTAGTAGGGAAAGACCGAGCTGCCGACGACGAGGATCAGGTCGTGGCCCTCGAGCGTCTGCCCGAC
>JBOGZB010000305.1:0-1822 GCA_050697175.1 Solirubrobacterales bacterium
GTGCTCGCACGCGCCGGCGGCGAGCGCCTCATGTTCGACTGCGGCGAGGGCTCGCAGCGCCAGATGCAGCGCTCGACCGGGCTGGTGGCGGTGGACGAGATCTACCTGACCCACTACCACGCCGACCATTACCTGGGCGTTCCCGGGCTCCTCAAGACCTATGACCTCCAGGGCCGCGAGCGCCCGCTTCGGATCGTCGGCCCCCCGGGGCTCGCGGGCCTGTTCAAAACGCTCGGCCGGATCGTCGGCCGGCTCTCATACGAGCTCGAGCTGGTGGAGCTGGGCGAGGGGGATTCGATCCGCCACTCCGGCTACGAGGTGCGTTCCTTCCCGGTCGATCATCGAGTGCGCGCCTATGGCTATGCGCTTGTCGAGGACGAACGGCCGGGCCGGTTCGACCCGGCGCTCGCCGAGCGGCTGGGGGTTGCGGCCGGTCCCGACTTCGGGCGACTCCAGGCCGGCGAGGCCGTCAAGGGCTCCGACGGCCCAGTGGAGCCCGAGCAGGTGATGGGAGAGCCCAGGCGGGGCCGCAAGATGGTGCTCACGGGCGACACCGCTCCATGTGAGATGACCCGGGTCGCGGCGCATGAGGCCGAGCTCCTGATCCACGACGGGAGCTTCGCCGACGAGGAGGCCTCCAGGGCCGCCGAGACCGGCCACTCGACCGCCCGCCAGGCGGCCGAACTGGCGCGCCAGGCCGCGGTGCGGATGCTCGCGCTGGTCCACGTCTCATCGCGCTACGACGTCCGCGAGGTGCTCACCGAGGCCCGCGGCGAGTTCGAGGCCACCGTGGCGCCGCGCGACTTCGACCTGGTGGAGATCCCGCTTCCCGAGCGAGGCATCCCGAGGCTGGTCGAGAACGGCGCCCGCGACGCCGCGGTGTCCTGAGCGCTCAGCCGAGCGGGGCCGCCAGGTCGGCGATCGCCTGCGCCACCGCGACCGGCTGGTCCTCGGGCAGGAAGTGCTTGGCGTCGAGCATGATCGGCGACTCGACGCCGAGCGCCTCCTCAGCGGCCCTCAGCTGGTCGACCCCGATCGCGGGATCGCGACTGCCCCAGACGATCCGCGTCGGGTAGGGGCGGCCGGCGAGCCCCGCCCAGATGCTTCGCTGACGCTCCTCGGTGAGCTCGAAGCCCCGCATGATCCGCAGGAAGGCTCGACCGCCGTCGTCCCGCTTCAGGAGTTCGTAGTGCGCCCGGACGTCGGAGGGGGGGACGGCGGAGCGATCGGCGACGCCCTGCAGGTAGAAGAGCCTCGAGAAGGTCGCCGGGCCAAGCGCCGAGAGCCATGCGCGGCCGAGCCCCGGCACCGCGAACGGGGCCATCGTCCACGGGCGGCGAAACGAGGCGAGGCCGAGCATCGTGTTGAGCGCGGTCAGCGACAGAACCCGATCGGGGCTGGCGATCGCCCATTGACACCCGATCGGCCCCCCGATGTCGTGGACGACGAGGTGACAGCGCTCGATCTCCAGGGCGTCGAGCGCCCGGCCGGTCCACCGCGCCAGGCCGGACCACGAATAGTCGAAGCTCGCGGGTCGCTCGGCAAGCCCGAGCCCGGGGAAGTCGAAGGCGACGCCGCGAAGCCCCTGCTGGGCGAGCGCGCCGACCACCTTGCGGTACAGGAACGAGCTGGTCGGGACCCCGTGCAGGAGCACCACCGGGGCGCCGGACCCCTGTTCGCGAACGAAGCTCTCGACGCCACCGGCCGCGAACCGTCGTCCGGCCGCCTGGTGGGCTTCGACCGTCTCGCAGCGCCCGCACCGCGGCCTCGATCACGTGGGCCGGTGCCTGGACGTCGGGTTGCCCGATCTCGAAGTGCACGA
>JBOGZB010000306.1:0-3542 GCA_050697175.1 Solirubrobacterales bacterium
CCGGCGCGGATGTCGGGACTCTCGACCCGTTCGCCATGAAGCCGGCTCGGACCGCTGACGATCGCCCGGTGGGGATCGCAGAGCGTGATCCGAGCGCCCATCGCGACGAGTTTGTCGACGAAGAACAAGCGGTTCTCGAACATCTTCTCGAAGATCAGGATCTCGCCGTCCGCCTGGGTCGCGAGCGCGAGCGCGATCGAGGTCAGGTCGGCGGGGAACGCGGGCCAGGGACCGTCGTCGATCTTCGGAGTCATCTCCCCCACGTCGACCTTGATCTCGAGTGGCTGGTCGGGCGGGACGAGGACATCGCGCCCCTCGATCATCGACTGGAGGCCGAGCCTGCGGAACTGGCGGCGGATCATCACCAGGTCGTCGGGCTCGGAGTCGCGGATCCGCAGCTCTCCGCCGGTCGCGGCAGCGAGCGCCATGAAGCTTGCGACCTCGATGTGATCGGGGCAGATCGAGTGCTCGGCGCCGCCCAGCTTGTCGCGGCCGTGAACGGTCATCACGTTGGAGCCGAGGCCGTCGATCTGCGCGCCCATCTTGACCAGCAGGCGACCGAGGTCCTGGACGTGCGGCTCGCAGGCGGCGTTGGAGATCGTGGTCGGACCCTCGGTCAGCGCGGCGGCCATCATCGCGTTCTCGGTCGCCATCACCGACGGCTCGTCCATGAAGATCCGGCAGGGCGCAAGGCCGCCGTCCGGCGCCGAGACCTCGAGCCAGCGAGAGCCCTGGACGAGCGCGCCCATGTCGCGAAACGCGTCGAGGTGGGCGTCGATCCGCCGCCGGCCGATGAAGTCGCCGCCCGGCGGGGGCATCCTGACTTCGCCGAACCGGGCGAGCAGCGGGCCCGCGAGCAGCAGCGAGGCGCGGATCCGCGCCGCGAGCTCCTCGTCGACCTCGGTCTCGGCGATGCTGTCGGCCTGGAGCCGGAGGTCGTTCTCGCCGCTCCAGTCCACCTTGACGCCGAGCCGTTCGAGCAGAGCCACCTGCGTCTCCGTGTCACGGATCCGGGGCACGTTGGCGAGCACGACCTCCTCGTCGGTGAGCAGGCAGGCGGCGATGATCGGAAGCGCGGCGTTCTTGTTTCCGGCCGCGACGATCTCGCCCGAGAGCGGCGCTCCGCCCTGGATCACGAACTTCTGCATCAGCTGCCCCGTTGAGTGGCCATCACGTTCGGCGGCTAGGGTAACAACGGCCCTATGAGCGGGAGGCTGCACGAGAGAGCGGAGATTCCAGCCGGACGCGAATGTGGGTCTGCTCAGGGGGCTGTATTTGTGAGCCCGACGCGAGACATCTGATCTGTGGCGGTACCGACGCGTGACGACGCCTGGGAGCTGGTCCGCGAGTGGATCGACTCCGACTCGCTGCGAAAGCACGTCCTGGCCGTCGAGGCATCGATGGGCGGCTACGCCCGGCGCGGTGGCGAGGACGAGGAGCTCTGGGGAATCACGGGGCTGGTCCACGACCTCGACTACGAGCGCTACCCCGATCCCGACACCGGTCACCCGAGGATGGCGCTGGAGGCGCTATGCGAGCACGGCTATCCGGACGAGCTGATCGACGCGGTGGCCGGCCACGCCGAATATCTGGGGGTTCCGCGGGTCACGCCATTGGCCCGGACGCTGTTCGCGGTCGACGAGCTCTCGGGCTTCGTCGCCGCCTGCGCGCTGGTCCGCCCGACCCGGATCGAGGGCCTGAAGCCGAAGTCGGTCCGCAAGAAGCTCGCGCAGCCGTCGTTCGCCTCGAAGGTCGACCGCGACCAGATCCGGCGCGGGATCGAGGAGCTCGGCGTCGATGAGTCGGAGCACATCCAGGTGGTGATCGACGCGATGGCGGCACGCGCCGATCAGCTCGGCCTCGCGCCGGATCCCGACCCGCCCGCGTGAGACACGGCGCCTCGGCCGCGCCCCCCTGCTATCGCCAGCGTCCTCCGGCCTTGGCCCATTCGAGCAGATGGTCGGTCGAGCAGAAGCGATCCGTCACCCGCGCGTCGCCGCGGTGGCGGAGCAGCACCACGGCCATCTCGCCGGGCTCGGAGCCGCAATGGGCGCAGGCCGATCTGTCCGTATCGGCTCCCTCGGGAAGATCGACGCCGCCGAGGTCGGGGTGGGCGCCGCGGATCACCCACGGGACGACGTGCTCGAGGCGGCAGAACGCGGCAACTCGCTCGCCCTCGCCCCCGTAGAGGCGAAAGCCGTCGTCGGGCGGGACGTCCGCGTCGCACCAGGTGCAGGTCTCGGCGCTCACCGAGGCTCCGTGTCGCTACGCCGACTGGCTGGGCGCCTGCGGGGCTCCGCCGACCCGGCGCCACTGGACGATCTTCCCGTCCCTGATCACGAACGAGGTCTCGGCGAGCTGCCCGGCGCCGGGACCGCAGGTGCCCGGGCCCGGGCGCTCCGTGAGCCGGAAGGTGGCGGTGGTGAACCGGCCCGCCGTATCGGCGCGGACCAGGGTCGCGCCGCAGGGAAGCGACTGGTTGAAGCGGCGCGCCTGATCGAGGCTTCGGATGTAGACCAGGACTGGCCCGTTCTGGGCCACGCTGGGGATCGCGAAGTAGCCGGCGGCGCCGTTGACGTCCCCGTGGCGAAGCGCGGTCACCCAGGAGTCGATCACCTGGACGTCCCCGGGGTCGGCGCTGCCGGCGATCGAGGAGGTGGCGCTCTGAGAGTCGGTTCCGCCACCACCGCATCCGCTCGCCGCCAAGGCCAGCAGGGCGAGGCCGAGGAGGCTGCGATGAGGCCTCATCCCTCAAGTATGGCCGGGCCCTTTCGCCGTCCCTGTTCCGCCGCCGCATATACGAACATGTGTTCGTATGCGTGGAGATCGCACAGAAACGGTGATCGCCTGCGCGCTGATCCCTCGGTTCGCCCTCCTGGCCACCCTGGGCGAGCGGCGGGCGCTTCTCTCGAAGCCCCTCGCCCTGGCTCCCGAGCCCGGCGGGCCGCAGGTGGTCGGGGAGGTGTCGGGGCCCGCCGAGGCCTTCGGGATCGGGGCCGGGATGCGGCTCGGCGAGGCGCTCGCGCGCTGCCCCGAGCTGGGGCTCGTGACGCCCGATCCCGAGCGTGCCGAATCTGCCTGGGAGGCAGCGCTCCGGCGCCTCGAGGGGATCGGCGCCAGGGTCGAGCCGGCGTGCCCCGGCGAGGCATTCTTCGCGGCCGGCGGCCTGGTGGGCCTGTACGGAAGCCTGGAGAGGGTTCTGGGGCGCGGGCGGGACGCGGTCGGGCCCGGAGCCCGGATGGGGGGCGGGTCGAGCCGGCTCTGCGCCTACGCAGCCGCCCTTCGCACGCGACGCCGTCGAGCGCCGACGATCGTCCCCGCGGCGATGACGCGATCCTTCCTGGCGCCCCTGCCGGTGGGCCTGCTCGGCGACCGCCTGTCGGACGGCCTCTCGCTCTCGGGCGGAGCTGCCGACGCGGCGCGCACCGGCTTCGCGGACCTGCCCGAGAAGCTGCGACGCCTCGGGCTGGAGTCCCTGGGCCAGCTCGCCGCGCTGCCCGATGCGGCGGTCGCCGATCGCTTCGGAGAGACCGGCCTGAGAG
>JBOGZB010000307.1:0-5911 GCA_050697175.1 Solirubrobacterales bacterium
TCGTTGAAGTGCTCCACGGCGCTTCGCATGATCGCCTCCGGGCCGCGGCGCGGCCGGGGCGCGGCCTTGCGGGCCGGGGGTGCCGCGGGCGCCGGTTTGGGCCGTTCGGCCTTGCGGTCCGGCTCCGGCGCCTTGCGCTCAACCGTCTGGGTCGTCGTCGGCTCTCCGGGGTCCTCCTCCTTCGGCGGCTTCGCGTCGTCCTGCCCGACCGACGCCCTGGCGGGCCTCACGCCGACCCGGGCCCTCGAGGCCGCCCGTCCGAGGCGCTCGCGGAGCGCCTGGCCGCGCCGCGGGCGGTTCGCGGGCTCGTGTGCGGTCGCGCCGTACTGCTCGGCCGGGATCCACCCTGACGCCTCAGCGCGCTGGCGACACAACACGCAGACCCCGCGGCTCTCGCCCGGCGGGGTGACGTATTCGTGGACCTGCTCGCCCTTCAGGATGGTGCGCGAGCAGACGTCGCAGGCGGAGTGGTCCGGCACGGCCTCAAAGTAGCAACGCGCCGGTCGCGCGCGCGGGAGCCCGCTTGCCGGCCGCGAACGCTCAGGCGGCCTTCTCGCCCTCGTCCCTGCCGGCCTCGGCGATCACCTTCTGGGCGATCTGGCCCGGAACCTCCTCGTAGCGCTCGAACTGCATCGTGTAGTCGCCACGGCCCCCGGTGATCGCGCGCAGGTCCGGCGCGTAGTCGAGCACCTCGGCCATCGGCAGCTCCGCCTTGATCTCGGTCAGCGTGCCCTTCGGCTCCACCCCCAGCGGTCGTCCGCGCCGCGAGTTCAGGTCGCCGACCACGTCGCCGACGCTCTCCTCCGGAACCGCGATCGCCATCTGGACGATCGGCTCCAGGAGGTAGGGCTCGGCGTCGGCCGCCGCCTGCTTGAAGGCCATCGAGCCGGCGATCTTGAAGGCCATCTCGGAGGAGTCCACCGAGTGGTGCTGGCCGTCGAACAGACGCACTCTCACATCCTTGACCGGATACCCCGCCAGCACCCCCTGCTCCATCGCCTCCGCGATCCCCTTCTCGACCGCGGGGATGAAGCCGGTCGGGATCACGCCGCCCTTGATCGCGTTGACGAACTCGAACCCCGTCCCCGATTCCCCCGGCTCGATCTCGATCCGGCAGTCGCCGAACTGGCCCCGGCCGCCGGTCTGCTTTTTGTAGCGGCCGTGGGCCTTGGCGGGCTTTCGGATCGTCTCCAGGTAGGGAATGCGCGGCGGGTGGAGCTCGATCTCGGCACCGTAGCGGCGCTTCATCCGCTCGACCACCACCTCGACGTGGATCTGGGTCAGCCCGGCGATGATCTGCTCGCCGGTCTGCGAATCGCGGTGCACGTCGAGGGTCGGGTCCTCTTCGACCATGCGCCGAAGCGCCGTCGCCGCCTTCTCCTCGTCCCCCTTCGACTTCGGCTCGAACGCGAACGCCATCACGGGCGCCGGCAGGTCCAGCGCGGCGAACGAGACCGCGGCGTCCTTCACCGCGAGCGCGTCCCCGGCCCGGGTCTCGCGGAGCTTCGCGACCGCGCCGATGTCGCCGGGGCCGAGCTCGTCGATCGTCTCGGTCTCCTTGCCCCGCGGCGCCGAGAGCTGGCCGATCCGCTCCTTGACCCCGCGGGTCACGTTGAACACCTGCGAGTCGGAGCGCAGCACGCCCGTGTCGACTCGGAGCATGTTGATCCGGCCTGTGTAGGGGTCGGCGGTCGTCTTGAACACGTAGGCGACCGGGTCGCCATCCTCGGAGGGCGCGATCTCGATCGGGTTCCCGTCGCCGTCGAGCGCCTCAACGGCGCCCCGCATGGCGGGCGACGGGACATCCTCGACCAGCGCCTCGAGCAGCCTGTTCGTCGCCAGGTTCCGGGTCGCGACCCCGCAAGTCACGGGGAAGAGCTGCCCCCGTGTGACGCCCTGCTTGAGCGCGGTGACGATCTCCTCGTGCGAGATCTCCTCGCCCTCGAGGTAGCGCTCCATCAGCTCGTCGGAGTTCTCCGCGACCTCATCCATCAGTTTCTCGCGGTATTCCTGGGCCTGGGCGCGCAGCTCGTCCGGGATCTCGACCTCCTTCGCGGCGCCCCTCCCCTCCCCCTCGTACTCGAACGCCGTCATGTCGATCAGGTCGATCACGCCGCTCACCTCGTGCTCGGATCCGATCGGGATCTCCGTGGCGACCGCGTGGGGGCCGAAGGCCGTCTTCAAGGAATCGAGGGTGCGGAAGAAGTCGGCTCGCTCGCGGTCGAGCATGTTGACGAACACGAGCCGCGCCAGGCCCTCGTCGTGGGCGCGGCCCCAGAGGCGCTCGGTGTGAACCTCCACCCCCATCACCGCGTTGATCACCACCACCGCGGCGTCGACGACCCGCAGGGCGGCGAGCGTGTCGGCGATGAAGCTCGGGTCCCCCGGGGTGTCGATCAGGTTGATCTTTCGGCCGTCGTACTCGAACGACGCGACCCCGGCGCCGATCGACATCTCGCGCTCCTGCTCGTCGGGCTCGAAGTCGAGCATCGTCGAGCCCTCCGTGACCCGGCCGAGCCGCTTCAGCACCCCGGCCTCGAACAGCAGCGCCTCGGCGAGGCTCGTCTTGCCGCTCCCCCGATGGCCGATCAGGGCGACGTTGCGAATCCGGTCGGCCGGCTTGTGGGCCACGCAGGCAATATATGCCAGCGCACCCGGCCGGTCAGGGAAGGCTGCCGGCGAACTGCGAACGCAGCCCGAGGACGGCCTTGGTGTGGAGCTGCGAGACCCGCGACTCCGTGACGCCGAGGACCTCGCCGATCTCGCGAAGGGTCAGGTTCTCGTAGTAGTAGAGCGCGATCACCAGACGCTCACGCTCGGGGAGCAGCTCGATCGCGTCGGCGAGCCGGTCCTTGACCTCCGATGCCTGGGCCTCGCTCTCGGGATCGATCGCGTTCGGGTCGGTGATCGTGTCCAGCACCGAGATCTGCCCTCCGCTTCCCTCAGGGTCGGCGAAGGTCCAGAGATCGTCGAGGGCCAGCACCGAGGAGTTGGCGATCTCGAGCAGCGCGTCCTGGAACTCGTCCACCGTCATCTCGAGCTGCTCGGCCATCTCCTCGTCGCTCGGCGCTCGCTGGAGCTTCGCCTCGAGCTTGGCGTGAGCCCGCTCGACGTCGCGGGCCCTCGCCCGCACCGACCTCGGAACCCAGTCCAGGGAGCGGAGCTCGTCGATGATCGCGCCCTTGACCCGCGCGGCGGCGAAGGTCTCGAACTTGATCTCGCGCTCGAGGTCGAACCGCTCGATCGCGCCGATCAGCCCGAGCAGGCCGTAGGAGATCAGGTCCCCCTCCTCGACGTGGGAGGGCAGCCCCGAGGCCATCCGGCCCGCGATGAACTTGACGAGGGGCGAGTACGCCACCACGAGTCTCTCGCGTGCGCGTTCGTCTCCCTGTTCCTTGTAGCGGCGCCAAAGGTCCCGGAGCTCGACGGCTTTGACGTTGGTCTCCATCGTTGATCGGAAGTGTGAAAGTTATCCGCCGCGGCTCAGGCGCGCGGATGGGAGCGGGCGTACTCGCGGCGAAGCCGTTGGGGCTCGACCCGCGTGTAGACCTGGGTTGTCGAGACACTCGCGTGGCCGAGCAGCTCCTGAATCGAGCGCAGGTCCGCCCCGCCCTCGAGCAGATGGGTCGCGAACGAGTGCCTCAGGGTGTGCGGCGAGACGTGTCCCGCCAGGGCGGCCTCGCGGACCCAGCGCTCGAGCCGGCGGCGAACGTCGGAGGGCGAAAGCCGCCGGCCGCGGCGCGAGACGAAGAGCGCCGCCTCGCCCGGGTTGGACGCGAGCGCCGGGCGTGCCGCCTCCAGGTAGCGCTCGAGCGCGCGCTGCGCAGCCTCGCCCATCGGGACGATCCGGGTCTTCGAGCCCTTGCCCAACACCCGGAGCGCCTCGGACTCGAAGTCGGGTGAGTCGAGGTCGAGGTTGATGACCTCCTCGGCGCGCAGCCCGCATGCGTAGACGAGCTCAAGCAGAGCCCGGTCTCGAAGCTCGAGCGGCGACGAGGCCGGGATCCGGTCCAGGAGCTGCCCGACCTGGTCGGGCGAGAGGACGCGCGGCAACCGGCTGCCGCGCTTTGGGCTCGGCAGGAGCTCGCCGGGGTTCTGGGTCGCCCCCTGCGAGCGCACGAGGTGATCGTGAAGGCTTCTGACCGCGGCGAGCTTGCGCGCGACGCTCGACGCCGCCAGCCCGCGGCCCGACAGCGCCGCGGCGAACGCTCGCAGGTCGCGGTAGGCGAGCTCGCCCGGTCCCCTGCCACGCCCCGCCGCCCATTCGGCCAGCTCGGTGAGGTCCGTGCGGTACGCCCGCAGCGTGTGCCGCGATGCGCCACGGGTTCGAAGCTCGCGCTCGAAGCCCGCCAGCGCCGCGTCCCACGCCGGGTTGATCTCGTCCGGCGATCGGGTCACTGACCGCAGCTTCGCCGGCGAGCCGCGCCAACCTGCGCGTGCAGGCGCGCTGGCGATTCCACGCGGACCCTAATTGCCGACGTAGATCGGCGTTCCGAGCGGGACCTGCGGGTAGAGCGCCTCGACGTCGGGGATCGCCATCCGGATGCACCCGTGCGAGGCAGCTGTCCCGAGCGAGGAGGTCTCGTCGGTTCCGTGGATGCCGGCCCCGGCGTAGAAGCCCATCCAGCGCGCCTTGATCGGGTCGTCGGGACCCGGCGGGATGACCTTCCCCGCCAGGTCACCCGCCCAGGCGGAGTCCGGGACGTGCCAGGACGGGTTGACCTGCTTGTCGTCGATCGTGTACTCGCCGGCGGGCGTCTCGAGGCCCGCCTGGCCGACGGCGATCGTGTACGTCTTGGCCACTTTGAGGTTCTGCCAGAGCCGAAGCTGGAAGTTGCCGCGATCGACGGTTATGAAGACCGGGTACTTCCGGGCGAGGTCCGCGGTGCTCACCGCCGGCTTGACCCGCTTGACGGTCGGCGCGACGGTCCGGTGGCGCGGGCTGTCGATCGCGGCGCGAAGGCGCGATCGCAGAGTCCCGGTCTCGACCGTGACGCCGTCCTTGCCGGCGACCGGGTTGAGCGACGCCGGAGCGGGCGCGACGGTCGCATCCTGCGGCGCGCGGTCGATCTGCTTGGCGACCTCGGCGACGAACCCGTCGAGCGCGCTGGCCGAGTAGCTGATCTGGGGCGCGATCTCGCGGTCGACCGAGCCGCCGGTCGCGTAGCGCCACACGCGGGTCGGGAAGGCATCCGAGCGGCCGGCCGAGACCGCCTCGTCGACCATCCCGCCTATGTCGGCGTGGAGCTGGAGGCGGTCTGGGCTGAGGACGTACTTCTTGCCCTCGAACTCGACCGTGACCGGCTTGTCGAGCGGATCGAGGAGCCTCGCCTTGACGCGGTGCCGCGCCTGGTCGGTGGACAGCCCGCCGACTGCCACGCCCCCGATTCGCACCCCGTCGGCGATCTTGTCCGAGTTGGCGCGATCGATTGCGTAGGCGGCGGCCGCCATGACCAGCACTACCCCCACGACGGCGGCAAGAGCTATCTGCGCTCTGCGTCCCACGAGACAACTCCCAGTTTAGGCAGGAGGGGCCGCTATTCCTGCATTTTGCGGCTCGCAACCCGCCTTGCGCGCCCGCTGGGACCCGTTCAGATCCCGAGCGGCTCTCGGTCCGCGTCGACCCCGCCGCGCTCGCCTGCCCGGTCGCGGCGCACGTGAGGGCTCCAGCGAAGGAACTCCTCCACCTCGCGCTCGTACGTGTAGGTCCCCTCCGCGCCGCGCATCACCTGCGCCAGCCGCTGATGCTCGCCGAGCCTCAGGACCGCTTCACGGGTGGTGTAGCCATAGTTGAAGCCGGTCGCCTTGAAGAGCCGATTGTCGACGCCGCGGCCGAACCGCAGCTGGTTAATCGCCTCGTCCGGGATCCGAAATCCGAGCTGGCGCAGCGTCCCCGTCATCAGCCCCGTCC